>JAEKLQ010000060.1 GCA_019509785.1 Fibrobacterota bacterium
CGGTGGAACCCATGTGCCAAACGCCTTGGAAACCGTCCGCCGTACCGAATACCGCCGGCCCAGAAGAACTGTCCGCAGCGGAAGCTTTGCCCCAGTACGCCCGCAAATGCAGGACTTGGCCCGCCTTGATGGAGGGCAGGCGCACCCAGATGGCGGCCTTGTGCCCGACCCCGTCCCAGGACTCGATTTGATAAGGAAGATGGGTACCGTCAATGGCGGCGAAGCGCAGATCCGATCCATCCGACTTGGCCTGGGTGAAAAGGTCGGCGGACTCCGCGCCTAAGGAAAGGGCCAAAGGGAAGCCGGTAAGATCGGTGGTCACGTTGGCGCCGGCGGGCGATGCGTCCAATGCCAAATCGCGGGAGGAGGCCCAGGAGGCGTAATCCTCCCCGGCCCGGGCCAACGCCGCCAGGGCCAACACCAGGCCCGGAACCCATCGCGCAGTCAGTCGATCGCCACCCATGCGAACCCCTTTGCCCATTGCATTCCCGCGAACATAAGCATCCGGCCCCCTCTTTCCAAGCCGATCCGGAACCGGTGTAGCGAACTTCCGAGAATTTCCGACCAAGGGTGTTTCCTGGGAGGCGGACTCCATGGCTCGGTTTTTTTCCGGGCTCCGGTTCCGATGTCAGTTTCGGCCCAAATGGTTCCATGTCCCAACATTCGGATAGCGCATACGGATTCCCCGCCCTATCTTGGAGCGCAAGCCGGCTTATTCCGTATCCAGGTTCCGATCCATCAGAAGGTATCCGCTATGCGCAGGTTAACCACCGTTCTTGCCCTTTTCGCCAGCACCGCCGCGATGCGGGTTTCGGCCCAAGTCGACATCTTCCCCAAACCCTGGGCCAATCCGGCGCTTTGGTCGGTCGATACCTTATGGGTCGGCGCCTCGTTTACCCGGACCACCCTCCATCCGGTCACGGTCAGTTTGAAAGGGAACGGAGCCGGCTGGACGGGGGACCTTTTCTTCATCGACCCCAAGACGGGAGTGGAAGATCGCCTTTTCGAAAATCATGACCCGGTGGGGACCACGGTGGTACTCAGCGATCGCCACGATATCCCCATTGGCGATACCCTTTACTTCGTGTATCGCGTCACCCAACCCGCAAGCGGGATCTACCCGTCGCCGGCCAGCATTCTGCCGAAGTACACGGGACCGAACATACCCGGCCAAAGCCGATACGTATCCACGCCTACCAATCCGCAATACGGGCACCGCTGGTCGGTAGCGGGACGCGCCAACGACAGCATCGTCGAGTTCGGGTTCGAAGACAACGTCGAACCGGCGAACTCGGATTACGATTTCGACGATATCGTCTTCCGCACCACCCTCTCCCTGGTCAACGATGAAGTGCCCGCCCAACTATCCTTCACCGACAAGGCCGGGACCAAGCTGGCTAATGGGGCCTTCTATTCCCCCGCCAACGATTCCCTGTATCTGGTCTACAGCGACGACTACGTGAACGGCGACATCCGGAAGGAAGTGGTGGTGAAGATCAAGAACCGCCATGGAGCCGCGGCATCGGACAGCGAGAGTGTGTTCGTGCTTCCGCTGAGCCGCGACGGCAGTACGGGTACCTGGAAGGCCCGCCTGCCCATCGAAGAAGCCGGCGGGGTGCCGGGCGATGGGAAAGCGCAGGTGTATTGGCTGGGCGAAGTCAGCGCCTCCGTGAAGTCGCATAGCCGCCTCGGGCAACCGGATGGGGGAACCGCGACGGCCACCTTGAACGTGGCCTATCCGGACAAGCCGGCGACCGTGAACGTACGCGCCTGTCCGGATACCTTGGCGGCCATCGGCAATGCCACGACTTGCGTTACCGTGAAGGTAACCGACCAGAGCTTCACGCGCGGCCTGGACACGGTCTGGGCCGAAGTCCGCTGCGCTTCCGGGGACGTCCTGTCCCGGGTACCTCTTTTCGAGCAACCCGACGGCAGCTATAAGTCGGCCGACATCCCGAAAAACGGCGGGCCGGCCAATGCCGCCGATCAGGCGCTTTCCTGCAAAACGGCCGACGTGATCTCGGTTAGCTATACCGACGAAGTATACGGGCCTACGATTACCAAGGAAGTGAGTTGGAGCCTGGACCTGGCCCAGAGCGCCTACATCAAGGATAGCGATGGCGACGGCAGGGGCGACAAGGTATACGTCGTATTCGCGACCCCGGTGCCTGCCCCTCCCGCGACCGTGACCCCCATCTATTGGAACCAACTGCTCGACGATCCCCAGCACGTCTTCAAGGGAAAACCCAATTCCATTAGCATCGACCCGGCGCGCCCTAGCGTGGTGATCATCGATCTTTCCAACGCCCCTTTCCCGAAGGGCCTGACCGGCATTCCCGCCGGAGCCCTGCCTCCCGTCCTTACCCTTCCAGCGGACAATGCCTTCGGCGGCCAGAAGCCCGTCATCGCCGACTCCATGGGGCCCATCCTCATCAAGGGGGAAATCCATCCCTTCAACGGCCAGGCCAGCGGCAATTCGCAATCGCTGAATGTCGATACCCTTAAGATTACCGTCTCAGAAAAGATGGCCACTCGTTCCGATTGGAAGGACCTGGTCCGGATGGGCGCCGCCTCGAACGGGCAATGTTCCGACTACCCCGCTACCCTTCAGATCGCTCCGTCCGCTCCGCCTACTGCGGATTCGTCGGGACTGATCTATACCCTCCTTCTGGGCGGCGATGCCGGGCCGCGGCCCATGGTCGGCGACTGCGTCTACCTGAACGTAAACGGAACCTACTCCGACCTGTCCGGCAACCTGCCTCCAGTCCATGGGGAAATCCTGACGGGAAATCTTCCCCCCCGACGCATCGAATTCCTGCAAGGCTATCCACCCGTGGCCGGCCTGGATCCGAACCTCCCGAGCTTCGCGGTCAGCAACGGCGATACCCATGCCAGCGGCCAATTCACGACGCAAGCCGGATCGAACTGGGTGGTGGAATGGATCCCTCCCGCCGATTGGCCCGCGGGGTACGTCCCCGGATCCTCAGTCTATTCCCCCGAGAAGCATGCCCCGGGCGACTCCGTAAAGCCGGGCCAGGACCCCGCCAAGAACGAAGGCATGCCTCAGGGCATAGGCGCCGTGCAAGTGGTTTCCACCGCCGAGTACGTCGCCGACGTTTCCATCTACAATAACCTGGGGAGTTGGATGAAGACCTTCTCGCAGGCATTCGGTTACCGAGGCGAGTTGGCCAACACGAAACGCAGGGCGAAGAACGGCAAGGGCCTGGTCAGCTTTCTGGTCTGGGATCTGAAGGACGGGCGCGGGCAGAAAGCCGCCAACGGGGTTTATATCTGGAAAATCCAGTTCCGCTTCAAGACGGGCAAGCAAGTGGTCCGCTACGTTCGCACCGGCGTGGCGCGAAGCCTTTCTAAATGAACCCTCTATTAATACCTGGGCATTTAAGAACTCGGACGAATCAGGTTTCCGATTAGGGTTTGGGGTCTGGAAACCCCAGCCCTAAAAAGGCGCTTATTTTCAACGATTTCAGAGGATTAACGTCTTTATCGCCTCCGACCCCAAGCAACTGGGGTCACAACACCCCAGCCTGTCTTTCTTCCATCCCTCCGTTTCACATACAATCGCCGTTCTGCGATTGGCATCCCTCTTGCATTTACCTTGATTCAAGTTCGTTTCCGCCTTGGCGAAGCGTACGAACCCATAATACCAGGATCGAAGCATGAAGCCTCTAATCGCAACCCTCGCTGTCGGAATGACCCTCGTCTCGGGCGCCTTCGCCCAAGGCAAGCCCGTCGACCCGGCCGCCCATGACAGCACCGGCAATGCCATCTCCAGCGCCAAGTTCGCCGAAGCCATGAAGCATATGCCTGCCGACGTGGCTGCCAAGATCGCTGCAGCCCGCGAAGCAGCAAAAGCCGCCAAAGCCGATATGGATGCGATGAAAGCCTCCGGCAAGACCCCCGATGAAATCAAGGCCGCGATCGCCGAGAAGAAGGCCGCCGCCCAATTGAATCTGCAGAAGGCCCTCGATGCCCTCAATGGACTCCCCGACGACGCGAAGGAACGCACGACTAAAGCCAAGGAAGTCGTGTCCAAGCGCCTCGAGGATCGGAAAGCCGACGCCAAGAACCCTTGATGTCGCTTTCCAAGAGCCCTCCCCGCAAGGGGAGGGCCCCCTTTTTTCCGTATCTTGTCTTATAATATCCTGGCGAGAGAAACCGCAACCCGGCGCCGACCATGAACCTTCGCATCGCCTTCCTCCCCCTCTCCATCGCGGCCCTTCTGACGACCGCAACCTGGGCCGATGATCCCGCCTCGACTCCCGCGCAACAACCGGCCAAGCCCGCAGCGACCGAATCCCATGCGGCCACAGCGAAGCAAGACTACGACGCGATCTTTTCCGACATCCTCAAATCGCTCCCGCAGGATAAGCGGGCCCTGGTGGATTCGGCCCACGGCGCCAAGGGGAACGCCGCCGTACCGGCCCCGGGGCCCGTCGATCCGGATGCGGTCCGCAAGGCCGGAGAAGCCAAACGTTCCCAAGCCCTGCAAGCCTTGCCGCCCGAAGTGAAGGCTCGTGTTGACAAGGCCATCTCCGATCTCGATAATAGACGGAAGCAGAAACAGGCCGAATTCAAGGAACTCGAAAAGTAACGACTTCATGAAAGCCTTTACATTCCTGATGACCGCGGCCCTGGCGACAGCCTGGGCCGTCGACGTTTCCAACCCAGAGATCGGTTATGCCGTCTCCCTGCCGGCCCATTGGAACCTGGCGCAATCCAAACCTTTGCAGGATTATTTCCGCGATAGCACGCGCGCCTACCACAGCCAGATATCCATTTTGCGCTACAGCATCGATAAGGCGACCTATCCGACGGCCGCGAGTTGGAGCCAGGCCCAATTCATCGCCTATAAGCTGAGCGTGGAGAACTCGGTTTTCCCGTACGGCGCGGTCATGTACTACGACTCTTCCCAGGTCGCCAAGATCGGGACGGTATGGGCCCCGGAAGCCTATTCGGTGATGTACCCCGCCGACGGCGATCCGACCTATTGCGAGTATATCCGCTACGCCGCGGTGGGCAACTACGGTTACGAGATCTACGCTATCGGCGATTCCACCGACATGACCAACAACCTGGATTTCTATACCGGGGTGATCGCGACGCTCAAGTTCTCGACGCCGATCGAGGCTGTCGTCCAGGTCCCCGGCGCTCGACGGGCACCAGGCACTCCCGCCGAGCATTGGTTCGACGCCATGGGACGCAAACGCGGCTCGATCGGCGCACCTAACGGGTTCCGTAGCGTCTCCCTCTGGTACCTCAAGCCCGGCGGCTAAGCCGGGCCCCCGGCAGCTGAGACGGGCCCCGGGCGGCCGAACCTTCCCCGCGCGGAAGTGGCCTTCCCCTCCCCCAAAGAACTACAATTGCCCTTACGCATGCTGATCGGGGCGCATCGCCTATATGGCCTCCTGCTGGTTTGCCTGGTTGCCGTATCCGCCGCGCTTGCTTCGGAACCCGCCTATGCCGGGGAGGCCGCCCGGGCGGACAGCCTTTTGCGGGCGGGTAAACCGGAAGAAGCGCTCGCGCCCATCCTGGCGGCCCATGCCGCGGGCATGTCGGAGGACAGCTTGTACTGGATGTTGTCCGAAGCGGCTTGGCGCAAGGGGGCGCTCGATACGGCCATGGGATTCAATCTCGCCATCCGAACTCCTGCCAGCGAACCTTTCCGGGATTCGGTCTTATTGCAAAGATATCGGCTCTATACTTCCGCCGGCCTCGCCCGTGATGCGGGGGCCTTGCGGGATTCCCTTCCGCAGGGCGTCCCCGGAAAAAGCCGGAGGCCGATCCGCCTCACCGCGCGCTTGGGATCGGGGTGGTTCGCGGAAAGGAACGAACCCGCCCGCATGGCTCCCTTCGGGGATCCCGTGGGTTACGCTCCTAACGGCTTCGAGCATCGTTTGGGCGCCGGCATCGCCACGCCATTCGCCCGCTCGGCAAACGTCGATTGGATCGCGGAGCTTGATGTACAGGGTCTGAAGTCCTACGCCAAGGATTCGATCGACTCCCGCGCGGTGGCGACCTTGCGCGAGGAAGGCTGGCTGACGCCCGGCCTTTCGATCGGCGCGGGGGCCGGCGGCGGCCGGGTGACCGGGAGCGGGTGGGTAAGCGACTGCAAGGGCGAGGCCTCCTGGCTATCTTTAAACCCGGGCGGATTTACCATGATGACGGCAGGCGTCGAATCGGAATGGAACGGGGAGGGCCGGAGCCGTTACCAAACGGCTTGGCTCGCCTGGTATCGCGACAATAGCCTGCGCACCGGGCGAGGTTTCAGTTATTCGGCCAGCCTGAGCGGATTCCGATCGGCATCCATCTCCGATGCCTCCAAAACGGGCCTCCTTTACGTGGACGACGTCCGCGCGGCCGCGCCTACGCATTACTCCGATCCCGCCTACGCCAAGGCCATCAACCCGACTTCCAAGAAATTGGACTACCAGTTCTACACCCAGAACCCGGACTCGGCGGACGTCTCTTCGCGCTCGCCGCAATCCTTCCTGTCCATTTCGCCCCAGGCCACTTATGCCTGGCCGCTGCCCGGAAAGCTGGCCGCGGAAATCACCCTGGCCTTGTCCGGTTCCTGGTATCCCGAACCTTATCTGCGGGATTACGCACCCGTGCCCGCGGGCGCGCCCACGTTCCTGCCCGAGGCGTCGAAGGACTCCGCCGTCCTGGTACTGGTCCGCAGCCGCGCCGATGGCCGCGAATACGCCGGATACTTGCACCAGGTGAACGGGGGTTTCGAGGAAAGTTACGGGACCTCTCCGCTCCGGCGCGAAAGGCGGACGCGCCTGGAAGGACAGGGTAGCGCCCAAGCTACCCTGCGGCGCGCCTTCGGCCGCTGGGGGAATATCTCGCTTACCGCGGTCGCGAAACGTTACGCCTCCAATCTGGAGAACGTTTCGCCCATCTGGATCCCGGCCTGGGACGCGGGGATTTCCCTTCAATGGAACGGGGCCTGGGAATGGTGAGCGGATTTTTCCGGCGCATGGCGTTGGCGGCCTTCGCATGGGCCATGCTGTCGGGCTGCCGTTCGGATGAGATCGACAAGGGCCAGGCCTGCCTGGCCTTGGGCGATTATCCCATGGCGCAGCGTTTCTTCGCGCGCGCCGTGGAATCGGATCCCCGCGGCTACGAGGCCCGCCTCGGGCTAGGCCAAGCCCTTTTGCAAAAAGCCTATGCCGAAAACGACAGCTCCGCTTTCGCCGAAGGACTGATGCAATTGGAGGCCTGCCGCACCCTGCGGCCCGCTTCCGATATCGGAGGGCTGCTTTCGGAAGCCTGGTTGGACCGGGCCCGCGGCCTGTTGCGTTCGAAGGATACCTTGGATGCCCTGGCCGCCCTATCCAAGGCCATCGATCGCGAACCGGGCGACCCGCGGCCCGTGAACCTGGCGGGCATCGTTTACGGTAAGCTCGGCGATGCTGCCAAGGCGGAAGCCTTGTTCCGGAAGGCCCTGGGCCTCGATAGCGCCGACGCATCGGCGCATTTCAACTTGGGGATGATCCGCTGGCAGGCCGGGGACGCGCGTGAGGCCCATGCCCATTGGCTCGCGGCCCTCAAGGCGCTTCCCGACGACGAGGACATCCTGTATTGGTTCGCCTTGGCGGAAAAGAAGCTACGGGAGTCCCCATGATCCCCCGCCTCCCCAAAGGCTTCACCCACCCCATGGCCATCGGCGAAGGCTCGTTTTCTTCAGTCTACCGCGCACGTCAGCAAGTACTCGATCGTTGGGTGGCCATCAAGGTGCTCCACGAAAAGGACCCCGGCCTACGGCGCAAGCTGCTGGAAGAGGCGCGCACCCAAGCGAGCCTTTCCATGCCCGGCATCCCGGCGCTCTACGACGCCTTCGCGCGCGGACCCCAGGTCTTCCTGGTGATGGAATGGATCAAAGGCGTGTCCCTGCAAGCCTTGCTCGCGCGGGGAGTGCCCCGCCCCGCCGATCGCGCGGCCTTGGCCACGGCCCTGGTCTCCGCCCTGGCCGAACTGCATCGGCGCGGTTTCGCCCATCGCGATCTGAAGCCCGCCAACGTCCTGGTCTCCGTTTCCCAGACCGTACACCTGGTCGACTTCGGCTTCGCCAAGAGAATCGGGGAAGGCGGCATGTCCATGGCCGGAGTCGTGAAAGGCACTCCCGCCTACATGGCCCCGGAAATCTGGCGGGGCGATGCCGGTGCCGATTTGATGCGCGCGGATCTCTACGCCCTAGGCCGCGTCCTTTCCGAGTTGGACCCGGGCCCGCCCTGGAAAGAACTGGCAGCCCCCTTGCTTTCCCTGGAGCCTTCGGCGCGACCCGAATCGGCCGCCGCCCTGTGGGAAGCCTGGCGGGTCCCGCCCCCGGCGGTCTTCGCCGCGGGTTTCAAGGAGTCGCTGGAAAAGTCGGCCTCCGAGGCCTTATCCCGCCTGCTCTTGAAAGCCTCCCAGCAATTGCTGCTCGCGCGCCGCCGGGAGGAAGCCTATTGGCTGCTCGCGGAATGCCTGCAAGAGGATCCCGAATACGCCGAGGCCTTGAAGCTGATGGAAGCATTCCCGCAGGTGGCGGGCGGCCGTTTCCGAAACCGCAAGGCTTGGGCCGTGGGCGTGGCCGCCGGGGTAGCCGCCGCCTTGGCGATAGGCTATTTCGCGGGGCGCGCCAGCGAACGCCATGATCGGGTCGCAGCGCCTAGGCCCCGGGGGGAAACCCGCGCGTTACTCCTGCCCGGGCGATCGGCCCGCAGCGCCGAGGAAGCAAGCCGCTTTCGCGAGGTTGGCGTCGGTTCATCGGGCGTCGGATCGGCTGGCGACGGGACGCTTAGCGGCGGGGCCGGGCGCTTGTCCGGATGGGTCTTTCTGGATCCGGCCCTCCCCTGCGATAGCATACGGATCGACGGCAGGCTGCGGCCGGCTCGATCCATGTCCCAAGGCTTGGCCTTGCGTCCCGGCGAGCACGCCATCGCCTGCGCCGCGTCCCCGCGTCCCGAACGATTCAATCTGCTGCCCTTCCAGCGCAAGATCCTGAAGCTTAAAGGTGGGCCCGGATGAGCGCGGCCACGCTGGGCCCGCGCCTGGTGCGCGAAACCGACGGCGAAATCGTCGCGCTTACGGGCCGCTTGTTGACTTTGGGATCGGCGTCCGAGTGCGGGCTACGCGTGCCCGGCCGTAAGGCGCCCCCCGTCGCCGGCCACGTGCTCTTCAAAGCCGGCGGCTACCAATTGCAGGACCTCTCCCCCGAGCGCGTCATACGTTTGAATGGCGGGCCCGTGAACGGCCTGCAACCGCTGTCCGAGGGCGACCGGATCGAAATCGCAGGAACCGCCTTCACCTTCCGGTCGGATGCCGAAGCCTGGGCCCCCGCGGCCGCGAAAAGCGCTTCGCCCTTGGCCGAGCTTATCGAATGCGTGACGGGGCTGCTCGCCGAGAAGGGCCCCGACCTCTTTCCCGCCCTGGTCGCCAGCGTCTCGCGCTTGCTTCGCTGCGATGCCGCCCGCGTGGTGGAAGAGGATTCCGCCGGGGAACGCAGGACGCTCGCCCGTTACCCCGCGGGCGCGGGCTTGGATCGGTTCTCCCGGCGGGCCATCGAGTGGGCGAAGGAATCCCGCAGCGCTGTCCTGATGCAGGGCAGCGATTGGGAGGACGGCGACAGCATCAACTCCCTGCGCAAGAACGCCATCGGAACCATCCTCTGCGTTTGCCTGCGGGAAGGCGAAGTTACGGCCCTCGAAGATGATCCGATCGGTTATCTGTACCTCGATCGCCTGGGCGGATCGGACCCGTTCACCGAAGAGGATCGCGTCTTCTGCGAATCCCTAGGCCGCCTATTCGGGGCGCTCTTGACGCAACGGCGCGCCTTGGCCCGCCAGCAGGAATCCATCGCTCGCCTGCAACAGGCCCAAGCCGGACCCGCCCCGGGCATCATCCACGCGTCCCCGGCCATGACCGCCGCCCTGGATCTGGCGCGCAAGATGGCGCGCACCGGAGGCAACGTGCTTGTCCGGGGCGAGACGGGCACCGGCAAGGAAATGCTGGCGCGCTTCCTGCACGCGCAATCGCCGCGCGCCGCCAAGCCCTTCCTGGCCATGAATTGCGGCGCCATTCCCGAGAACCTGATCGAAAGCGAACTCTTCGGGCACGAGAAGGGATCCTTCACGGGCGCCGACCAGCGGAAGATCGGTTTGTTCGAGGCCGCCGACGGCGGCACCGTTTTCCTGGACGAGATCGGCGACTTGCCCTTATCCCTTCAGGTCAAGCTTTTGCGCATCCTTCAAGAAGGCGAAATCAACCGCATCGGCAATCCCAATCCCGTGAAGGTGGACGTGCGCGTGGTCTCGGCCACGCATCGCGATTTGGCCGCCGAGGTGGCGGGCGGCCGGTTCCGCCAGGATTTGTTTTTCCGCCTGTCCGTGCTGGATCTCTCCCTTCCGCCTTTGCGCGAACGGGGCCAGGACGTGCTGTTGTTGGCCGAATACCTGCTGCGGAAATACTTGCAGCAATTCGGCTTGCCGGCGAAAACCCTTTCCCAAAGCGCGCGCAACAAGCTGCTCGAATACGCTTTTCCCGGGAACGTGCGCGAACTGGAAAACGTGATCCAGAAAGCGATCCTTCTGTGCGACGGCCCGTCCATCCGGGGAGAGGACCTGCAATGGCAAGCGGGCGGGAACGAGGCGCGGAAGCCGGGCGCCCTGCCCACTTTAAAGGAGGCGCGTTCCCGCGCCGAAAAGGAAGCCATCGCCGCCGCGTTGGATCGCAGCGGGGGCAACGTATCCCTGGCCGCCAAGCTCCTCGACGTCGATCGGAAATGGATGATGAAACTGATGGAAGAGGCCGGCCTCAGCGCCGACGCCTACCGCAAGGGATAGGGACGGCCTCGGGGCCTGCCGGCAAGCGCCCTACTTCGCTTCCGTGAAAAGGCCCGGGCGGTCCCGGCGCAAGCGCGCCACGATCATATTCCGGGCGCGATGCAAGCGTACCCGGACCAGGGTCGGTGTGATCCCGAGGGCCTCCGCCGCTTCTTCCCCGGTCATGCCTTCCACGTCCCGGAGATGCCAGGCCTCCCGGTACAGATCGGGAATACCCTGGGCCGCGGCCCGTACCTGCTTAATTAAAAGCGTCTGATGCGCATGCTCGTCCGGCCAAGGGTCCACGGCCTCGATGTCCAAGCTATGTTCCGGGGCCTGCTCGACGCCGTAACCCGGCTTGTATTTTTCCGAAAGGCGATCCATGACTTTATGATGCGCCAAAGAATACACCCAGGTGGTGAGGCGGGACTTGCCTTCGAAGCGCGGAAGGCTACGGTGGACCGCCAGGAAAGTCTCCTGCATAACGTCTTCGATGGCCTCGGTGTCGCGTAGCCAACGCCCGATGAACCGGATTAGGGGAAAGCGCAGATGGACGGTCAGATCGCGGAAAGCCCGATCCGCCACCGGAGGCCCGTTCCGTAAGGCTTTCAAGAAAGCGGGAGAATTGACCTCCGATGCGAGGTCCCGCGGCATTTCCGCCACCCTGACCTGGACTTTGACCCCTATTTCCTCAACTACCACGACCATGTATTTCCCTTTTGAATCCATGCGGGACCCGTTTTACCGGACCTGGAACAAAACTACGCTTGCCGGCCCCGGGAGGAGCCGTCGGGGAAGCCATTTTCGTATACATTTGTTAACGGGAAAAGGAGGCCGAGGGGTATACTGAGGGCTTCCCGTCGGGTATACTGGATCTGCCGGCCCTCCGCGAAACGTCCGGCACACGAGTAATATGAGCAACGAGAATAAAGCGCCGGACGTACTGCATTACTCGAACTACCGCACCTACCTGGCGGATTATTACGAGTTCAAGAAATCCGATTCACCGATCTTTTCCCATCGCTACTTCGCGAAGAAGGCGGGGATCAGCAGCCCCAATTACCTGAAGATGGTCATGGATGGTAAGCGTAATCTCACCAAGAAATCCCTGGTCAAGTTCGCGGTGGCATTGGAACTCAAGGGAACGAGGGCCGAATTCTTCGAGAATCTGGTTTTTTTCAACCAAGCCGAGACGTTACCCGAGCGCAATGTGTATTATGGGAATATCTTACGGACGCGTGCCAAGGCCGGGCTGCGCAGGCTCGACGAAGCCCAGTTCCAGCTGTTCTCGGATTGGCGCCATATCGCGGTGCGCGAGTTGGCGGCCGCCAAGGGCTTCCGGCCGGATGCCAAGTGGGTGGCGAAGAAGATGGGGAAAGCCATCACGGAAAAGGAAGCGGAGGAATCCTTGAAGCTCTTGGCCATGCTCGGCCTGCTTAAGAAGACCGCCAACGGCTTCGCGCAAAGCGACGTGAACATCACTACCTCCGACGAAGTACGCTCCTTGCTGGTCAAGAACTACCATCACCAAATGATCCGCATGGCCGCCGCCTCTCTCGATACGCTGCCCGCTGCTAAGCGCGATATCTCCTCCATTACCATCCCCATCCATGCCAAGGATTTCGCGAAGGTGAAGGAACAGATCCAATTGATGCGGAAAGAGCTGTTGAACCTGGCGGCCGAACCCGGCGTGGGCGAGGACGTGGTGCAGGTGAACATCCAGCTTTTCCCCCTTACCGAGATGGGGGCCTGAGGAAATGCGTCAGCGTTTGGCGTGGCTGCTGGGAGCGGCCCTGGCCATTGCCGGGTGCGACGATCGCCGGGCCGGCACGGAGGTGGGGAACCCCGAGATCACGGTCACCGCCCGTTCCTCTATCTTCAATGATTACGATTCCGTGGAAATATCCTCCCTGCATCTCATGATGATGGGAATGGACTACCTCCTTTCCGGGACGAATTCGGCCGTCGATTCGGGCGTCTGCTGGAAATACCCGGGCGGAACATTGTTGAACCTGGCCGACGATTACACGACCTTGAAGGATACGTCGGTCGAGGACGGCCACTGGTCGCGGACCGAGATCGTCCTGCGCGCGCCGGATGGGGCCGCCGGGCTTCCCAACCCGGCAGATATCCGCACCTGGGACAATCCGCGTTACGTCAAATTCAACTACATCCGCGAATCGCAACGGGACACCCTTCCGGCGCTCTTCGAATGGCCTCAGGGGATGGAAATCCACCTCGTGTTCGGACCGGCGCAAGTGGACACTTGGCGCTGGGAGGGCCAAATCTGGGTTCCCTTCCAATTTTTCGCCACTCCCTGGAGCGACGCATTCAATATCACCAATCGGACTTGGACTTTCCGGAAGGACGGCCGGGGCGCGCGGTACATCCTGTTCTCTTCCCAGGAGAATCCGTCCACATGGGCGGACCTGTATGCGAGCCTACCACAATGCTTCGGGGCCGATTCCGTTATCATCCGCTGAGCCTCCGGATCGGTACAGGCCCGGCAACCGCCCGGGCTTCCGGCCCGTATGCCTACTGCGGCTAGCCGATGCGGAGCGAGGTCATGGAGACCGAACCGCCCATCACCTTATCGCTGAAGATCGCCGCGTCGTCGCCCTTCCCTTGCAGCGCCAAGGCGTATAGGAGCGGATAATAATGATCCGGGGTCGGCACCGATAGGCGCACGGCTTCCCCCAACGATGCGTAATCGATCAAGGCAGCGTGATCGCGCGCCAGGATCAACTGGTTGAATTTGGCTTGCGCCTCCAAGGCCCAATCGAAGCCATAGGCTTCGCCCAGGCGATCGAAAGCGAGGCGGCGCAAGTTATGCACCATGTCCCCGCTGGCCAGGATCAAGACGCCGTTCTCCCGCAAGGCCGCGAGTTCGCGGCCCAGATCGTAGTGCCAAGGCGGGGGACGATGATAATTGATGCTCAGTTGCACGACGGGAACGTCGGCCTGCGGGTACATACGCTTGATGACGCTCCAGGCGCCGTGATCCAAGCCCCAGTCCTGATCGGCCTGGACCTCCGCGCCTTTTACCAGCGAACTGGTTTGCCCGGCCAAAACGGGATCGCCGGGCGCGGGATAATCCACGGCGAATAGCTCCTCCGGGAAGCCGCCGAAATCGTGGATGGTGGGCGGCTTTTCCATGGCGGTTACGAAGCTCCCGCGGGTGAGCCAATGCGCCGAAATGCAGAGGATGGCGCGCGGCCTGGGCAGGGAAGCGGCGGTCCTCTCCCACTCCAAGGTGAATTCGTTGTCCTCCAATGCGTTCATGGGCGAGCCGTGCCCCATGAACAGCACCGGCATCTTTTCCCCGGGGCCGAGCTTCGCGCTAGCTTGTTTCAGATGGGAGAGGTCCATGGCATTAAATATACGTTACAACAATCATCCTTTCTACGAATAATTTATTCAAGATCCCAAACTCCGCAAATCCTGCCAGGAATAAGCCTTCGCTCCCTAGGGGGAGCCTCCTCGCCATGCCGATAATGGTGAGTAGGAACGGGAGAAGGGTACACTTGGTTTAGTGACTCACCAGCTTGAATGATCAGCCTTAAGCAAGAATCGGTTAGGCGATGGATGCGGCGTTATGCCGCGGGAATCCGCTTATCCTGGGCAACCCTCCTGTCGGCTTACCTTTTATCGGGGTGTCTTTTCGAGGTCCGCGATCCGGATGCGAACGGCGTCGGCTACGCGAGCTTGGAACTGCGCCTTAAGCCCAGCGCCAACGCCCTGCTCAAGCGGGCGACGAATACGGATACCCTTTTCCGTTTGGATAGCTTGGTCATCCGGCTCAGCACCTCGGGCGAGTCGACTTTGGTCAATAGGTACCCCATCAGCGGACGCGCCGATACGGGCAATATCGTCATCCCCGCGAAGACCTTCGCGCTCGCGCCCCTGCGCACCTGGAAGGCCGTCATCTATACCATCGATACCACGGCCAGCCCCGCCCGCGTCGATACCGTGCATCGCGACTCGGTGACTTTCATCGTGAAACCGGGGGATACCACCTTCATCTCCAAGACGGTGAATCCGGTCTACGCCATCCTGCGCGCCAGGCTTGTTTCCAATAGCCCGGCCAGCCTGACCAATCCCGTGAAATACGTCCGCATCCGGGTGGACGGGGTCACCCGCGATTCCATGCCGGTGGGGCCCGCCTTGCGTTCGGTCGATATTCCCAGTACCACCACGGGGATCCTGGTCGGGGATTCGGGCACCATCCTGCGCACCACCAACGGGGGTTTGAATTGGACCGCTGCGACGAGCGGGACGACGGCCAACCTGTATGGCGTGAACATGCCGGGGACCAATGCCGGATTCGCGGTCGGGGCGGGTGGCGTGGTGGTGAAGACCACCACGGGGACTTCCTGGTCGACGGTGACGAGCGGTACATCCGCGAACCTGTATGCCACTTATTGGACCAGTACCACCAACGGATGGGCGCTGGGGGCGGGCGGGGTGATCCTAAAAACCAATGGCACTACCTTTACTCCCCAAACCAGCGGCACCACCCAGGATCTGAATGCCGCTTACTTCAGTAGCGCGAACAACGGCAATGCGGCCGGTAACAATGGCGTTATCCTGCGCACCACCAACGGGGGCACGAATTGGACCGCGCAAACCAGCGGAACCACCCAGAAGCTGAACGCGATGCACTTCCCGGCCGCCGCGACCGGTTTCGTGGTCGGGAACGGCGGCGTCATCCTCAAGACGACCAATAGCGGAACCAACTGGACGGCGCTGACCAGCGGGACCACGGCGGATTTGACGGGGATATACATGACCAGTACGACAACCGGAACCGCGGTCGGCAAGGGCGGCGTGATCCTGACCACCGCGGACGGGACCAGTTGGACTTTGCGCAGCAGCGGCACGGCTTCGGATTTCTACTGTGTGGGCTGGACCAGCAACAACAGTTCCGCGGTGGCTATCGGAGCCTATAGCGCCGTCAGCTTTACGACCACCAATACGTCCTTCGCCTTCCAGCCCTTCGGCACCAAGTCCTTCGACGTGCTCCTGGCCTACAAATACTTTACGCCCAACACCTCCCATACCTTGCTGATGGATGCCATCGATACCTTGGCCGGGGCCTTGCGCGGTTACGAGGCCACCAAAACCGTTCTCTTGTCCCCCGGCAAGGACACCACCATCACCCCCAATTCGAGTTTGTCCAAGTGCGGCTATAGCGGCCTTCCCGCTTGTACTCCCTAATCATTACCGCTTGCCCGCCATACTGACAGGCCGCGCCATCTTGGACGGCCTCCGCCAAAATGGCAAAACTCGTTTGGAGCCAGGCGATAGGCGATTTTCTTAAACTATGCGGAAGATCCTGATAACCCGAGGTCCCCGATGACCCCGCCCGACACCGGCCGGCCGACATCCGAAATCCCGAAGCCGAATCTGCCCCGCTCCATTCTGCGCCCGAAAATCCTCACGGCCTTCCGCGGTTACGACCGGCACGCGCTTTGGAACGACGTGTTGGCGGGCCTTATCGTGGGCATCGTCGCCTTGCCGCTGGCCATCGCGTTCGCCATCGCTTCCGGGGTCTCGCCCGAGAAAGGGCTGATCACGGCGGTGGTGGCCGGCTTTCTCATCTCGGCCTTATCGGGAAGCCGGGTGCAGATAGGCGGCCCTACGGGCGCATTCGTGGTCATCGTATTCGGCATCGTCCAAAAGTACGGATTGGACGGGCTGATGATCTCCACCATGATGGCGGGGGCGTTCCTGATCGCCATGGGCTTCGCCGGCCTCGGATCCCTCATCCGCTTCATCCCCTACCCCCTCACGGTGGGATTCACCAGCGGCATCGCCGCCCTCATCGCCAGTTCCCAGGTGCGGGATTTCTTCGGCCTGCAGATGGAGAAGGTACCCGCCGATTTCTTCCCCAAATGGTCCGCCTATTTCCACGCCGCATCGACCTTCAATCCCTGGGCGTTGGGCATGTCTCTGGCGAGCGTGGCCGTCATAGTCCTCTGGCCGCGGGTAACGTCCAAGTTACCCGGGTCGCTGATAGCGCTTCTGTTGGCGACCGCGGCAACGCAGCTTTTCCATTTGCCGGTGGAAACCATCGCCTCGCGGTTCGGCTCCATCCCCTCCTCCCTCCCCATGCCCGCCTTGCCGCACTTGGATTGGGGCGCCGTGCAGGGACTGGTCCGGCCGGCCATGACCATCGCCCTGCTGGCGGGCATCGAGAGCTTGCTTTGCGCGACGGTCGCCGACGGGATGATCGGTGGCCGGCATCGGCCCAACATGGAGTTGATCGCCCAAGGGGTGGCCAACCTGGCTTCGCCCTTGTTCGGCGGCATTCCCGCCACGGGAGCCATCGCCCGTACCGCCACCAACGTCAAGAACGGCGGGCGCACCCCCATCGCCGGGATCGTGCACGCCCTGGTGCTCTTGCTCATCATGCTGGCTTGCGGCCGTTGGGCAGGCCTCATTCCCCTCCCCGCGCTGGCGGCCATCCTGGCGGTGGTAGCCTATAACATGAGCGAATGGCGTACCTTCATGGAGCTGCTCCGCAGCCCCCGATCGGATATCGCCATCCTCCTCACCACCTTCGTGCTTACGGTCGTGGTCGATCTCACCGTGGCCCTGGAGGCGGGCATGCTGGTCTCGCTGCTGGCCTTCTTGCGCCAGATGTCCGAGTCGGTGCGTATCGAAGCCCGCGCGTCTTCTCCCGGCGGGGCGGAGGATTGGAGCGCCGTACCGCTGCCCAAGGGAGTGGAGGTTTTCGACGTCCATGGACCCTTGTTCTTCGGGGCGGCCCAGCGCTTCGAGGAATCCATCAAGGAAACCGGGCGCAAACCCACGGCCATCATCGTGCGCCTCAGGGATGCGGGCCATATCGACGCCACCGGCCTGCATGCCATCCGGCAATTGGCCGCCCATTGCCGCCATCATCGCATGCGCTTGCTGCTCGCCGGATTGCAACCGCAACCGCGCCAGGCCCTGGAAGACGCGGGCATGTTGGCTTCCATCGGGGCGGATAACCTGGTCTCCTCCGTGGCCGAGGCGGCCCGCTTGCTCTCGGAAGTCTAGCCCGTCCTGGCGTTAGGCGAACGCGGCTCAGATGCCCGGATAGGAACTAAGGGCCCGGATTCGTCTGCGGTTGCTCGAGGACCAGTTTCTTGATCCATACGTTGCGGAACCTCACGTCGCGCCCTTCGCTTTGCAGCTTCAGGCCGTAGACGGCTGGATCGTTATGCTCTTCGCCGCTATGGTTCGCGAGCCCCGCCGCCGCGCCCGTCAATTTCCGGTTATCGTGCACCAAGACGCCATTCCACCATACCGACATGAAGGGAGGTTCGGTCATGACGGAATCCTTGAAGCGCGCCCCGCGGAAGGTGATGTCGTAAGCCTGCCAGACGCCGTTGGCCCGATTGAGGTTGGCGACGGGGGCGTAGTCGTCTACGATGGCGCCCATATCGTGGAGGCCCGGAACCTTGGCGGCGGAAACGTCCCAGGATTGGATTTGCACTTCGTAACGGCTCGCCGCATAGACCCCGCTGTTGATATAGCCCGGTTCGCCGGGACCGGAAGGATCCGACGCATTGGGATTGGGCGCCGCGATGTCGTACGGGGTATCGTACCCGCCCATGCCGATCCATTCCACGTGGATGCGGCAATCCTGGTATAGGCCGACTTTCGCCTGGATGTCGTCGTAGCCCCAGACCGTATTGCAACAGCTCTGCAGGGCCACGCGATTGGTGTCGTCCGGGTATTGCGGATCGCGGACGAGGCGGAACATGATATCGGAGGGCGTGAAGCGGGGCCAATCCTGCCAATTGGCTTGCAGTTCGGCCGCGGCGGCGGCCCGGCCGTGGGAGCCGTCGAAAAGCAGAACGGCCCCGTCGACGGGCGGCGCTCCCACGTCCCGGGCCGGATCCGGAACATGCCCTTTCAGATCGGCGATCCGATCGGCGCAAGAAACCATGAGGATCGCAACATGCGGGATGATCAGGAGCGGGATCAATCGGAGCGGAATCCAAAGCACGCTAGGCGCAAACCGAAACCGCATCATGCCCCCGCATATCCCTGCAGGCTACCGATTCGGCGCCTGCGGATGCTTATAAAGTAGCCCGCTTCGCGCGCCCGCGGGAGAACTTTCCGCGCGTCGGGGGATCTTCCCGCGTCGGTCTAGCCGCTTGCGGTTCCGGGAGCGGCGCTGTGGGCGAATCCGCGGCGCAGATGCATGATGCCCCAGGCGAATGCGCAAAAGGCCGCGCAGACCCCATACACGCTCCGGTAACCGAACGCGGACCCCAAGGCCCCGAAGAGCAGGTATCCGGCGGTGGATCCGATGCGGGCCGCGGCGGAGTAAACGTTGGTGGCCGCGCCGGCTTGTCCCGGCATGAAGTCCTGGAAAAAGGTGATCGCCAATCCGCCGTTGACGGCGACCATGGCCGCGCTGAGCACTTGCAGGCAAAGGACTTGCCAAGGCGCTTGCGCCAGCCCCAGGCCCGCGTAATAAACGACGGCCAGCAGGGCCGCCCAACGGATAAGCCGCGCCGTGGGAATGCGCGTCGCCAGCACGCCGGCATAATACATGAATGGCAGTTCGAAGATCGGGGCCAGGCTGTAAGCCGCGCCCACATTGGCTTCGGTGCCATGCAACACGTTCAGGATGAGCAAGGTCAGATTCATCATGCCCATGGTGGAACAGGACAGGATAAGGACGAAGGCCATGAAATGTGCCAGGAAGCCGGGCAGGCGGAATGCCTTGGACAGGGGCAAGGCGGCCGCGGCGGCTTTCGACTTCTCCGAAGGCGGCAATCGTTCGACGCCGAAGGCGACGACCAAGGTGAAGACGACGAACAGTCCGGCGGCGGCGAGGTAGGTCCCGCCGAAGGACCATCGCGCCAAGAGGCGCGCGCCGATGGCCGGCCCGATCGTCCAGGCCAAGGCATAGCAGAGACGGAAAATGTTGATGAAGAAGGGCATCTCCCCGGGGGGAACGCCCCGCCGCGAAAGCAGGTCCCGGGCCAGGGCGAAGGTCTGCGAAAAGGCGACCGACGAGATCCCCAGGACCAGGCAGCTGATCGGGAGCAGGACCCAGGGATCCCGGATCAAGCCGTAGGCGACGTACCCCAAGGCCCCGGTCGTACCCCCCAGCAGCAAGACCGTCTTCCGGGAAAAACGCGTATCCGACCAGCCGGACAGCCGGACGGAAATGCCGATGCCGGCCAGGGCGTTGGCGGTCATGAACAAGCCGAAGGCCATGGGACTTAGGCCCAGGGCCCGGGTTCCGTACAGGGACGCGAAGGGAAGCACCAGGGAATAGGCCATTCCCAAGACCACGTTGGCGGCGATTAGGATCCCGAATTCGGGATGCCTGGCGAGCAAGCTGAGTTTATTCATTTTCGTTTTATCGATGGCGGCGGAATCGGGAACGGATGCGTGGCTGAAAGACATGATATTCTATCCGGCCTGATTCGTCAAAATCGGGGATACCGGATTTTTCCCCCCTGGGCTGCAAACGTATCTTATGGAAAAGGCCTGGAGTGCTCATGCATTTCAACCCGAAAACCGCCTTCACCCTGACGAAGGATAGCGCCAAGGCTTGGGGCGAGGACAAGGCCTCGCGCCTGGCCGCGGCTCTTTCCTATTACACCATCTTTTCCATCGCCCCATTGCTGGTCCTGGCGATCGCGGTGGCCGGTTTGGTGTTCGGACGGGATGCGGCCAGCAACCAGCTATTCGGGGAAATCCGGGGACTGGTCGGCGACCAAGGCGCGCAGGCCATCCAGACCATGGTGCAAAGCGTGAACCAAAAGGGCGGAAGCATCCTGGCCACCATCGTCGGGATCGTCACCTTATTGATAGGCGCATCGGGGGCCTTCGGGCAATTGCAGGATGCCCTCAACACCATCTGGCAGGTGCAGCCGAAGCCCGGCCTGGGGATCAAGGGTTTCCTGCGGACCCGCTTCCTCTCCTTCTCGATGGTGCTGGTGATCGGCTTCTTGTTGCTGGTGACCCTGGTGATCAGCGCGGTCCTCTCGGCCCTCGGCCATTACCTGGAAGGCATCCTGCCGATTCCTCCCGCCCTCATGCAACTGCTTAACTTCGCCATCTCCTTCGGGGTCACCGCCCTGCTTTTCACGCTCATCTACAAGGTGCTTCCGGACGTCACCGTACGTTGGCGGGACGTGTGGATCGGCGGATTCGTGACCGCTTTCCTTTTCTCCATCGGCCGCTATCTCATCGGCCTGTACCTGGGGCGCGGCAGCGTGAGCTCCGCCTACGGGGCCGCGGGCTCCCTGGTCCTCATCCTGATCTGGATTTACTACTCGGCGCAAATCCTCTTCTTCGGCGCGGAATTCACCAAGGTTTTCGCCAACCGATACGGTTCCCACATCCAACCCTCGCCCTACGCGGAACCCATCTCCGAACAGTCCCGCCGCGTGCAAGGCTTACCCAAACCCGCGAGCGTCAATCCTGTCAAGGCCAATCCGGCAACCGTCATGCGTATGACCCCCGATCCTGCCGCGGAAAATCCCGCGCTCCGCCGGGCCCAACCGCAGTTGTTGGTTCTGCTGGGAGGCGCGATCGGATTCTTCGCCTTCCGACAACTGAGCCGTCCCGGCGCGCGCGCCGCCTTGGCCGAATCGCTACGTCCCGGAGAAAAGCGGGTGCGCATATCCGATCTGGTATCCATCGCCTCCAGCGCGGCCTGGGTAATCAATCGGTGGCGCAGGCGAGGGACTCTCTAGGTTAGATGAGCGCCAGGCCCAAGGCTCCCAGCATCAGGGCCGCGCCCTCCAACCTCCGCGCCATGACGCGCCGGCCCGAATCCGCCTCGTGGTCCCCGAACTTTTTCCCTGCCAGCCAGACGAAGATCACGCTGGCCACGCAACGCGTGTTGAAAACCAGGTTGACCAAAGCGGCCTGCCTGGATTCGCCGATGATCAAGGCCAATCCCAAGGTGATGAAAGCCATCGTCCCCGCGCCCAATGCGGTCCAGCCCGATTGGACCGCGGAAAAGCGGGAACGGCCGCGCGCGGGGACAAAAAGCAAAGGCAGGGAAAAGAGCGCTTGGGCGGTGAAGGCGTAAGCGGAAAAAGCGCGCGCCCCCCAAACCGCCGACCAGGCCTGCATGGCCACATCGAATGCGGCGAAGGCGATGGCGGCTAGGCCGGCCCACAAGGAGGTGGCCAAGATACGTTTGGGGCGGGCATCGGCCGGTCCAGGCTCGTTCAGGAAATGGATGGCCGCCACGCTCAGCGCCGCCGCCACCCAGAACTTCAGACCCAGGGACTGGCCTAAGGCGAGCCAAGCCAATAAGGCGACCACCAGAACCTTGGCTCCTTGCATCGGGATGGCGATGGAAAGATCGCCCTGGAACGATTTAAAGGCGGCGATTTGCCCTACGCAGAAAACGGCTCCCGCCCCCAATGGCTGCCACCAGGCCGCTCCCGGCGGCGGGCCGCGCAGGGGAAACAGCAATGGCAGGAAGACCGTGGCCACCGCGAAATCGCAAACGAGCACCAGCCCGAAGACATCCCGCCCTTTCTGCGTGGCGCGCTTGAGGGACAGGGCTCCGATGGGAAAAGCAAGCGCGGCCAATAAAGGCACTGCGATGGGGAGTAAGGCCATTTCCCTAAATAGGAAGGAATGGACCGGGCCCGCAAGGGAATGGAGGAACCTATAGTTTATAGGATATGCTACCGGCCGAAACCTCGCGACAGTACCGGGCCTTTCTCGAATACCGCTTGCTCATGGCCCTGGACCGGCGCGCCATCGCGTATTGGGCGGACGTTACCCGCGTTTTGACCGAAGCCTTATGCGGATTGGGGCGGCATCTAGGCTTCGCTGTTTCCGTCGAGAAGCGTTACGAAGGCGATGCGGGCGATGCGCTCAACCTGCGTAGCGACGTGCATTGGCAGGGGGCGGATTCCCATCTTTGGGAAATCGATCGGACGGTGAAGAACGCCTCGGCGGCAAAACTATCGGCGGCCGGGCCGGGCGAAAAATATTGGGTGCTGTGGGCGCGGGACAACGACCTCCTGTCGCTGGCACGGTACGATCTGGAGGGCATCAACGTCATCATACTGGGCCATGACGTCCGGAAGCTGGTATGGGATCGATTGGTATCGGAAAGGTACCAGAGGATCGGCTTACAGGCTTCCCTGGGCCGCGAAGGCCGCTACGAAGCCGCGAGGGCCCTGGATGCGGCGATGGAACGGAATCGGGATCCCGAAGTTCCGCCCTTCGATCGCGATCGTAGTTAAGAGTCTATGAGTCCCTAAGGATTTTGATCGCCAGGGCGCGTTCACGAGCCGAGAACTCCGCCGGAAACCCTTCTTCGGAAAGGTGAACGCTCTCCAGGAATGCCAAGATATCCGCGGGATGCTTGGCAGGACGCCCGGTGTCCAGCCGTACGAAAACGTAATCGGTCCAAAGCAGGGTTTTCAGGCGCGTGTCGGCCGCATTATGCATCCGGCTTTCCACCATGGCGCCCTGATCGGTATATCGCCGCAGGCTCGTCTTGATCAAGACCTCTTCCCCGCAATTGGCCGGGGCGAGATAGGCGATCTGGTGCCGGGCGACCACCCAACTGCATCCGGTTTCCCTTCCCTTGGCGAAGAGATCGAATCCGTAGGCGAGCTTGAGGTGATCCTCGCGGGCGTTGATGAAGTACTCGAGATACTTGGCGTTGTTGAGATGCCCGAAGGGGTCGCAATCCTGGAAGCGGATGGCGACCCGGCTCGCGGGCTGCTTTTCGATGGGCTCCGGCATAAGGTCCCAAAAGGTAGTCACCTCGAACCTCCATCCTTGGCGTCGCCGTCGATTGCCAATCCGGCAAGGATTATCCCATCCCTTCGCGCGCTTCCGGACCGGGGCATTGTAGTTTAACCCGGAACCTTTCCAGGAGAATCCATGCGCGTCCCCTTCCGTATCCGATCCGCTTTCCCGGCCGGTGCCGCCTTGCTGTTGGCGGCGGGCCTGAGCGCCGCTATCGCCGGCCCCAAATCCCCCTCCCCTACCGATTCGGCCGCCATCGTTCCCGCCGGTATGCATGCCCATATGGATTGCATGGCGGACTCGGCCGAAATGGGCAAGCTTCGGCAGACCGTACAGGACGCATTAAAGTCGGGGGACAAGGCCAAAATGAAAGGCGCCTTGGAGAAGGTGGACGCCCATTTCGCCAAAATGCAGGACATGATGGAGCAGTGCAAGGCGGAGATTAAAAAGGCCGGCGGCGCCTCGATGGATCACGAGGGCGGAATGATGTGCGGAAAGGATCATGAAGGCGGAGGGGCTTCCAAAAGCGCAAATCACAAATAGGGAAGATTATCGGGCTCCCACGCGAACCTCCGCTTGTTTTGCCCCTGGCTTCGGGGTAAATTTCCCTGCCTGAGGGTGACGCACCCCTGGTGCGTGGTTAAGTTTTTCCGGCGCCCGCACCTTAAATTCCAGTTCCGCGGTCCAAGCCCGGGGAGGTCCCCCGGGGATTCGCGTAGGAGCATGTTATGACCCGAACCGAACTGTTGCCCGCCGTGGCCCGAATCGCTTCTTCCGTGATCGGCGAAGAGGATCTGGACATCAAGCCGGAAACCGCTTTTGCTTCGGTGGAAGGCTGGGATTCCCTGAATCATCTCCACATCGTGGTCGGATTGGAAAAGGCTTTCGGGATCCGCTTCGCCGATTCAACGCGTCTGCAAAGCGCCACTACGGTCGGGGATCTGCTCGACCTGATCGCGTCCACCCGCGGAAACTGATCGCCCGCGTGGACTTCCTCTCCGTTCCCTTCCTTGGGCTGCAGGCCATCCTGCTCACGCTCTACTGGTTCACGCCGGATCGGCAATGGCAAAACCGCGTCTTATTGGGCGGTACCCTGTTTTTCCTCTTTTCCCTGGGCCGCGCCACGGCCTGCCTTCTCATCGCGTCGACCGCGCTGGAATGGATGATCGCCCTGCGCTTGGAGAAGGCGGCTTCGCCCCGGGGCCGCCAAGCCTGGTTATGGGCCAGCGTATTCCTGAACATCGGCGCGCTCGCCGCCTGCAAATTCGGGCGCTTCCTCCCGATCGACTTCGGCCTCTGGCGCATGCCTACCGAGTGGCTCAAGATGCTAGTACCAATCGGGCTTTCCTTTTGGACTCTGCAGAAGATGTCCCTGACCCTGGACGTCTATTTCCGCCGGCGCGCCGCCGAGAGGGATCTGACCGCATGCCTGCTCTTCGCCGGGTTCTTCCCCACCGTGCTTTCCGGGCCCATCGAAGCATCCCGCAATTTCCTCCCGCAGTTGGAGAAGAAGCGGATCTGGGACGTCCGCCGCTTTTCGGAGGCCATCTGGCTGATCGCCCAAGGGGCTTTCTTGAAAGCCGTCATCGCCGACAACCTGGCCCCGGTGTCGGAAAACCTGCTCGGGCCGGGCGCGCACGGGATATCCGTAGTGCTGGGCGGCTACGCCTACGCCCTGCAATTGTTCGGGGACTTCGCGGGATATTCCTACATGGCGCGGGGGATCGCGCGCGCCTACGGCATCGATATCACCCAGAATTTCGTCGCGCCCTTCCTCACGCGTAACCTTTCCGATTTCTGGAAACACTGGCACGCGTCCCTCACCGCCTTCCTCAATGAAAACGTCTTCGCCCCGGTTTCCTTGCGCCTGCGAGGCCAGGGCACCGCGGGAATCGTGATCGCCATCTGGGCCACCTTCCTGGCGAGCGGGGTCTGGCACGGAACCGGTTGGCTCTACGTCGCCTACGGGGGCATCCACGCGCTCGGCATCTCCTTCCTCGCGACGACGCGGAACTGGCGCAAGAAAATGGTCTCGCGATTCGGGAAAGAAGGCTGGTACGCGACGGCATGCATCATGCTTACCTTCCATTACGTAGTCATGAGCTTCCTGGTGTTCCGATCCCCGGATCTGCATACCGCATTGGCCCAATTGGGAGCCGTATTCCGCGGGGGCTGGAGCCTATCCGGCCTGGAAATCGATTGGGCCACCTTGCTGCTTTCCGGCCTCGCCGTTTTCTGGCTGCAAAGCCGCGTACAGGCCGCCCGTGACGTCTTCTGGATCTTCGCGCGCCCGGTCTGGTTCCGCGTCGCCTTCTATCTGCTCCTGGGCTTCCTGCTGACGCGGTACTTCGCGCCGCCCGACCGCTTCATCTACTTCCAATTCTGACGCTATGACGATAACGACGCCGAGCCGGCCAACGGGGCTTGGGAATCGGGAGGGACGGATGGCACCTAATCTGGCGCGGCACTTTTACTCGGCGGCGGCGCGAGCACCCCGGTACCCGGCCGTCCTCCATGAAGGCGGCAGCCTGGACTACGCGGGCTTGCGCGATCTCGCAGAAAGCCTGCGGGGCGGGCTCGCCGATGATCAGCGGCCCTTCGCCGCCGTGCTCTCGCCGAGAACGCCCTTCGCTTACGCCGCGGTGCAAGCGATCCTGGCGGAAGGCAAAGCCTATGTCCCCTTGAATCCGAAATTCCCCGCCGAACGCAATGCCTATATCCTGGAAAAGGCGGAGATCAGCACCCTCCTGGTCGGGTGGGAATGCCTCGAAAACGTGGCCGCCCTCGCGCCCCTGCTCCGCAGGCCGTTGCGGGTTTTGCTCCTGGATACCCCGGCCGCTCCGGCCCAACCCGCCGTGGCCGGGCTCGATGGCCTGGAAATCCTACGCGTACCGATGCGCGCCGATCGCGAACCCGCCCCGCTGAAGGCCGCGGAATCGGGCGGAGGCTACGTGCTTTTCACCTCGGGCAGCACGGGAAAACCAAAAGGGGTCCGCGTCACCGGCGCCAACGTGGAATCGTACTTGCGTTCCTTCCAAGCCGCCTACCCCCTCTTTCCCGGGGACCGGGTTTCGCAATTGTTCGATCTCACCTTTGATTTGGCGGCCCATGATCAGTTCTCGACCTGGGCGGCGGGGGCGACCTTGGTTGCATTTCCGGAGAAGGCGCTGCTGGCCCCGATCCCTTTCGCCCGTAACCACGGTGTTACGGTATGGTTCTCGGTGCCGGCCCTGCCCGCTTTCCTGGAAAGCGCCCGGCAGGCCGCCGACGGGGCGCTGCCGGAAGTGCGCTTGAGCCTGTTCGCGGGCGAGAAGCTAACCCTCAACACCTGCGCGCTTTGGCGGCGCATCGCGCCCAATTCCCGCATCGCGAATCTATACGGCCCGACGGAAGCCACCATCGCCATCACCCATTTCGAGTTGCTTCCGGGATTCCCTCCCGAAAGGGCCCTGCACGGCGGCGTCCCCATCGGGAAAACCTTTCCGGGGCAGGAAGCCGAGGTGCTTCGCGAAGACGGAAGCCTATGCGGATCCGGGGAGATCGGTAGCCTGTGGCTGGCGGGCGATCAAGTGGCCGAAGGCTACGTGGGCGACGAGGCCAAGACCGCGGAGCGTTTCCAGGCCCGCGGCGGGAAGATCTGGTATCGCACGGGGGACCTTGTCGCGCGGGATGACGAGGGTTATCTGCATTACCTGGGCCGCGAGGATTTCCAGGTCAAGGTGATGGGCTACCGCATCGAGTTGGGGGAAATCGAACATGCCCTCCTGGCCGCATCCGGGGCGGCCATCGCCCTCGCCGATGTCGCGCCTTTGCGCAACGGTTTGGAGGAAATCTACGGGGTGCTCCCGGCGGCATGCGCCCCCCGTCGGAAGGCCATCCTGGCGGGCCTGAAGGAGCGGTTACCAGCTTATATGGTCCCGCGCCGCGTCTTCTTCCGCGACGATATCCCCGTGAATTCCAACGGCAAGATGGATCGGCAGGCCCTTAAGGCCGTTCTCCTGGCCGAAGCCGCGGCTGCCGCCGATACGATACCGGCGCCAGCTTAACCGGGTCCGGCGCTCAAAGGAATTCCCGCAACCGGCGAGCGCGTATGGGATGGCGCAATCGCTCAAGCGCCTTGTCCTTGATCTGGCGCACCCTTTCGCGCGACAGGTTGAAGCGGGCGCCGATTTCTTCCAGGGTCTGTTCCGAGCCTTTGCCGATGCCGAAGAAAAGCTTAAGGATGGCTTCTTCGCGTTGGTCGAGGGTTCCCAGTACGCTACGGATTTCGCGGTTCGCCGACTCTTCTTCCAACCCGCGTTCGGCGCTATAAGCCCCGTAATCGGCCAACCACGGCTCGGATTTGCCGGCGTCGCCGTGCGGGGATTCGAGGGACAAGGGTTGGACCCCTAAGGAATGGTATTCGGCCAAATCGGATTCGTCCACGGAGAGGCGTTCCGCGACTTCGGCCAAGTGCACGGCCCTTCCCAACTCCTGCTCAAGGCGCGCCGCGGTCCGCGTCATGCGTTGGAAGGCCCCGAAACGGCTTAAGGGAATCGGGATGGTGCGCGATTTCTCCGCCAAGGATTGCAGAATCGCCTGGCGGACCCACCAGACCGCATAGGAGATGAACTTGCAATTCTGGCGCTCGTCGAACCGCTCCGCCGCCCGGATCAATCCCAGATTGCCTTCGTTGATGAGGTCCGTCATCGGCAATCCATAATGGCGATAATTGCGGCAGACCGAAACCACGAACTTGAGATTGGCGGTGACCAGATCGGTCAAGGCTTGCGGTTCGCCGGCGCGGATGCGCCGCGCCAAGGCAGCCTCTTCCGCCAGGTTCAAGGTCCGCGTTTTACCGATTTCCCTGAGATAGAGCGTCAATCCGGTTTCCTGCCCTAGGAAACGGAGACGGGGCTCGGTCCCTGATCGCCTGGGCTTGATCGCCTCTGCGCTGGGTTTTTCCATAAGCCATCCGATTGTTTGGGTTTATCGGGTCACCCTGATCCGAGACTTTAAAATGGACATCGGCATCGGAATGATCAAGAGGAATCGCGATGCGGCGCGGAAGGGGAAATGCGATGCAGCGCGGGCTTGACAAGCATTAATCCCCGACAGTTCCCGGAATTCAAGCGACGTGAGTTACGTAACGGTCGGTATTTTTAATCCAGCAGGATCAGGCGCGACTCGGTTCGGCCTTGCCAGCGCACCCAAACGAGATACATCCCCGGAACAATGCCTTGCGTAACCAAGCGCAAGTCGGCTCCGGTTTTGCTTTCGCCCAACGCGACCACGGCGCCGTGGAGATCGGTGATTCTCGCCAGGTAATCGCCCGCATGCGAGATGACCAGAACGCCGCCCGCGTACCGCAAAGCGAACCTTCCCTCCGTCCGGCCGCCGGACCCTTGCCTACGCGGATCCCGGACCGCATCCGTCGAGGCGGCGAGCTTCCCGAAAGAATCCATCGGGAAATTCTTGAATCCGATCGCCAGGCATGGGGAGCCGGCCTTGACCGAATAGTCCCCCTTGGGCTCGTAGCCGGTCCATTGCTTGTTCACGTCGCTGAATTGGGCGTCCGCGAAGACCGAATGCACGTCCAGGCCAGCCGTGGTCCATTGCGGGAAGGTGTAATTCCCGTCGCTGCTGGTGATATGGCCGTTGGCGGCGATGCAGTTCGAATCGATGATCTTCACGCTACCCCGTACGCTCTGGGGCGTATTGGCGCCGGTCGCATAGAAGCCGATGTTGTACGGCGTCGTGGAAGTGAAAATATTATGGGTCATCACGTCCTGGGATCCCGTCCAGATACCGTGCATCTGCACAACAGCCTGCCCCACCAGGATGTTGTTGGTGTAGATGTTGTAACGATGCCATTGCATCTTGAGGCCGCCGCCGAAGAGCAGGTTGTTGTATTGCAGGTAATTGGATGATTGATCGTCCAGGTCGATGCCGTAATTGCCCGCCTTGGTCTCGAAGCGGTTGTCATGGATGACGGTTTGCTTCCAGGCGTCCAGGGTGGTGGCGGAAGTGTCGTCCTGGAAGGTGAGGTTGCGATCGCGCCCCCAGGAATTGAAGGGGCCGTGATCGGAGGTCTCCAGCACCGAATTGTAAATCCAGTTATGCGCGATCTCATGTCCGCCGAAGCATCCGGTATTGATGTTGATGCCCGCGCGCGGGCAATCGTGGATGGTATTGTGGCGAACGGAATCCTCTTCGGTGATGCCTAGATTCACGGCGGCGCATTGCTTCTCGAACCTGCCGAAGCGGGCCATCAGGTTGTTATCGATGGTGATCTTGGCCCCATAGTCCTGGGTAAGCGGGCCCGGGGTGCGGTCGGTACAGGCCGCGGTGGAACCTTTGATGTTCGGGCAGCGGACCGCGCTGACAAGGCCGATGACGTTTACGCAAGAGGCGCCTCCGTCCAGGAAGGAATTCCCGGATACGACGTTGTTCCGGTTGTATCCATTCATGAAAATGCCGTTCCCGCCGATCTGATCAAAGGTGCACCCCTGCATGCGGATCCGTTCCGTGTTCAGCATATATACGGCCCCGGCCCGGACGATATGCCAATCGCTGTGCAGAAGCACTTCGTACGTCCCGCTGAATAAAGTCCGGTAGGTGTGGGTGAAGATCAAATTCTTGAACGTGATATCCGTAACCCTGTTCTGCCCATCTCCCACCAGGCGGATCAATTCATCCTGGGAGGCCATTTCCAGGCGGGCCTTCGCCAAATCGGTTCCCGCCGGAGGGTAGAAGTAGAGCTGGCCCGTGGCCTTGCGGTAGAACCATTCCCCGGGCGCGTCCAGCTCCTCGAAGATATTCTCCACCATGCGATAGGTCGCGTGCATGGTGTTGGCCTGGTTATTGTCGTTCACGTATTGCAGCGCCGGCGTACCATCGGCATTCTTGCCGGTGATGACGTAATCCAGGCCGCCCCATAGATTGACATGCAGGGCGCGCACGTACCCTGGCCCCTCCTCCGGTTTGGCCCACCGGGCCGCCCGCGTCGCGCCGATGGCATCGGCGGCATATCCCTGAAGTTGCTTGGTGGAATCGAAGTTCGGGTATCGGCACATGATTTGGCGTTTGCCGTCCAGGAAAAGCTGATCCACCTTGAGGCCCGCGCCGATGTTCACCACCATGATGGAACCGGTACCGGCTTTCCAGGTCAAGGTGTCGGGCAATTTGATCCCCCCGCTGATGACGGGTTTATCGTTCCCGAAAGCGGCGTAGGTAATGGCCGCGGAGGCGTTGCCCGAATTGGCGGGACCGAGCAGCAGCGGCGCGGAAAGGTAATAGGTGCCGGCGTGGAGGTAGATGGTGACCGGGCCCGCGGCCTTCGCCAGGTCGGCCTTATCCCGCGCGGCCGCCAGGGTCGCCAAGGGAGCGTCGGATGTCCCGGCCGCGGCATCATTGCCCGTGGGGGAAACATGGATTTCCGCGGCCTGGGTCCAGGCGGAGGCGAAAATCAAGATACCGAAGGAGCGCCGGAACCGTTTAATCATCGGAACCTCTCTTTCCCGTCTTCCAGTTCTTCGCGCGGGAGATTCCCTTGCATAAGTTGCGCATCGCTAAGCGCGTCCATGCGGGCATAGAACATGCGTCCTTCCTGCTCGATCCCGGGAAATCCGGATGCCTTCAACCGGAAAAGGGCGTCTTCGGCTTTGCCGTACCGTCCCTTGCTTTCTTCGTACCGGAATAATTTCCGCAACAAGTCCGGGGGCAATTGCCAATCCGACAGCTTCGTCGCCAAACCGGCCAGATCGGTTTCGGCCCAATCCGGGAAATCCTCCGGGTCGGCCGCGGCCGCTTCCGCCATTAGCCCGAAGGCAAGCGAATATTTCACCCTCGCGATCGGATTTCCGTCGGCTTGTCCGGCCTCGGATCGCTCGGCAAGTCCCGCGTCGATCAAGAGCACCTTCGCGAGATTGAGGCCCTTGACCGCATCGAAAACCCCGTCCTTACTCAACCGGGCGATGAGGTCGCGATCGGAAAAAGTAAGCATCAAGCCGGCATCATGGGAAAGCGTATCGCGATAGAAGATCTCTATCTCTTTGCGGGCTTCCTTGATCTCCCCGCGCTGGATGCGGGACATGATCTTCCCCACGAAGTTCGCGAACTCCTCGATCAGGCGCATGATGTAATCCTGCCCCTGCCCGCCTCCGGCCGTGGGAATAAAGGATTGCCTATCCATCCGCTACCCCCCTCGGCTCCCGAACGCTCTTCCGGCGCCGATCATGGCCCTATGCCCCGGCCGCGAAGGTCGCGCGCTCCGGGCGCCCCGGGCCCGAAGAAAAGCATTTCCCCATACGTTCCCGGATCCCGAAACCAAAATGCGCCGTTCCCGCCCGCGGATGCGCCTGCGCGCCCCGCGGCATCCCCACGGGCCAGGAAAGTAACGGATCCGATCAAATCGGCGGCCACCACGCGCTCATAAAGCAGCCTATGACCATGATTATTGGTATGGATCCCGTCCCCGGAATTGAAGGCCTGGATATAGTTTCCCTGGGAATCCCCCAGGCTGTCGTAGAAATTCAGGGCCCGGGGCGCGTATCGGGTCATGATGCGATCGCGCAGGGCGAGGATCTTGTTACGCCCCGTGGCATCGAGCGCGCGCGGGAGCGGCGTGGTGATCCACAGCGGAATGCCCGCGCTCTCCGCCATGGCATGCAAGGTATCGTAATTTGACTCATACTCCGAGGCGGGATAACCGTTGGCGATGTCGTTGGTACCCATGCACAGCAGTAGAACGCGGGGATGAAGGGCAAGGGCCTTGGTGATGTTATGCGCCGGGTCAGGCTGCGAGCGGCCGGAAGGGGAGACGTATCCGGTAGGCATCAATTGAAAGGTGGTGTACCCGCTCACCGCCAGATTGGTCAAGGTCCAGGCGGGATTGCGGCTTTGCAGGTAATGGGCATAGCGCCCCGCGAAGGAGCTATCATAGGTACTGGCGCCGGTACCGGAGGCCGTGGAAGCTCCCAGGAGGACGATGGTCCGTTCCTGGGCGAAAGCGCCTGCGAGGCAGGCCAGGAGGAATCCGCTGACGAATGCCGCTCTTCCCATGTCGTATCCCCCAGGGTTAAATATACCTCGACTCCCAATCGTACATACGATTACTAACGATGCGGCTATCCTATCGATGTCCAAATCCGTCCTCGCCCGTTCGTCATTAGGTAGGCTTGCTAAGCCTGACCGGCAAAACCGGCTTAAATTTCCCAAAGAGGAGTTCTTATGAAAGAGTATATGTTCCTGTTTCGCGGCCCCCGCAACGATCACAATAAAGTCCTGGACACTCCTGAGAAGTGGCAGGTGCATATGCAGAAATGGGCTGCCTGGATGGGCGAGCTCGCCAAGCAGGGGAAACTCGTTTCCGCCCAACCGTTGGAAACCGATTCCGGCAGGTTGGTGAAACCCGGAAAGCAGCCCGCCACCGACGGGCCCTTTATCGAAGGCAAGGATCTGATCGTGGGCGGCTACCTTATTTGCAAGGCGGAAAGTTATGAGGAAGCCGTGGCCATTTCCCGGGGTTGCCCCTCCCTGCAGGACTTCGATTCCGCTTTTGTGGAGGTACGCGTCGTCCAGGAATTGAAGCCCTGATGGAACTCCCCGTGGCCGCCCGGCTTTTCCGCCAAGAAGCGGGAAAGATGGTGGCCATCCTGACCCGCATCCTGGGCACCCAGAACCTGGAAATCGCCGAGGATGCGGTGCAGGAAACCCTGCTGCAAGCCATGGAGACTTGGGCCAGGGACGGGATTCCCGACAATCCTCCCGCCTGGCTCTATCGCGTGGCCCGGAACAAGGCCATCGACGTACTTCGCCGGCAACGGCACTCGGTCGCCTTCGATTTCGGCGACGGCGATCGCATCCTCCTCCATTCCGAATACACGCTGACGACCACCCTGGATACCCTCTGGAGCGAAAGTTCGGTCGAGGACGATATGCTGGGAATGATGTTCGCGTGCTGCCATCCAGGCTTGGGAGAGGAAAGCACCATGGCCCTGATCCTCAAGACCCTGTGCGGGTTCAGTACCGCCGAGATCGCCCAAGCCTTCCTCGCCTCCGAGGACACCATCAGCAAGCGCTTGTACCGAGCCAAGGAGTTCTTCCGCAAAGAGAAGATCCGCCCGGCCCTTCCGCCCGACCACGAACTGAAGCACCGTCTGGGCGCGGTCCTCCACTCCGTCTACTTGCTTTTCAACGAAGGTTATCTCTCCGGCAGCCACGATCATCCCATCCGGAAGGATCTGCTTGCCGAAGCCATCGGGCTGGGGAAATTGCTGGCCGACAATCCCCATACCGGGGATCCGCGCGCTTGCGCCCTCATGGCCTTGATGTGCTTCCATTCTTCCCGCAGCGCGAGCCGCATGACGCCGCAAGGCGATTTGGTGCTCTTGCCCCTCCAGGACCGCGCGTTGTGGGATGCCCGCCTTATTTCCGAAGGCTGCGACTACCTGGATCGTTCCGCCACGGGCGAAACCATGACCGCCTATCACCTGGAGGCGGCCATCGCCTACGAGCATTGCCGGGCGCCTACTTTCGCCGACACCGATTGGGTCCGCATCCTCCACTATTACCAATGGCTCTGCCGCATCGCCCCATCCCCGATGGCCGAGCTCAACCGCGTAGCGGTCCTTCTGCAGGCCGAGGGCCCGGCCGAAGCCCTGAGGGAACTCCAGGGTCTTCCGGATCAAGACGGCTTGCGCGGCCTACCGCTCTACCATGCCTTGCTCGGGGAGATCCATCTAGGCCTCGGGAACCGGCAGCAGGCGAGGTCGGGATACGAGACCGCGGCAGGGATGACCCAAAGCGAAGCGGGGCGCAAGGTGCTGGGGGAGAAGGCGCGGGCGGCCGGTCGGGTTGCATAGGGAGCGATTCGTTTCGCTTCCCCGACCGGCTGTTTGCCCGACTCCGTATTGCCACTATACTGGATATAGCGTATATTCAGTAAGTGAGTTATTCTATTTCCGTTTCCAAGGCGATCCTCGTGGTTATTTTCATTTCCGACAAGATCCGCCAACGCATGTTCGATTTCATTTCGGCGCAAATGATCTCCAAGGTGCTGAACATCCCGAAGCCGACCTTGGTGAAAATCCTCCGGAACCTGACGCATGCGGGAATCATCGAAACCAAGGAGGGGAAAAATGGGGGCATAAGGATCGCGAAACCTATCGGCAAGATCACTATCCTCGACGTATTCAACGCCATGGAACAGGAAAAGCCGCTTTTCCAGACCACTTTCAATATCGCTGCGGAAGGCAAGCGCCCAAGCAACGCCCAGAAATCCGTTGCCAACTTATTGGAGGCCTCCGAGAAGCAGATGAAACTCGCCTTGGCGAAAAAAACCATCCAGGACATCCTCGAAGAACTGGACGGATAGGGTTTTTTTGGTTCTATCTATATCTATTTAAGATTTAGTATGTATTGTATATAAAGAAAGGAATATGCGCATGCACTTATTACTCAGGCACTTATTACTCAGGCACTTGGCTCTACTCGCCCTGGTCGCATCGTCCGCGGCCCGCCCATCCGCGCATGCGGCGGAGGCCGCGTCCCCGGCCTTCGCTGTGGAAATCGACCCGGCTACGCTGGCCTTCGCGGGTTACGGCATCCATATAAGGTTCGCCCCAAAGCGGTTGCCCGGCGTGACAACGGGAGTCGGCGCATACGCCATGGATTTCCCGGATTTCCTGGTGGCGATGAATCCGGAAAACGCGGATGAAGGATGGAAGGCGCGTTTGGACATGGGACTGGGCCTATTCTCGGAGTACCATTTCACGGCAATCAACCAGGGCTGGTTCGCGGGCACGCAGGCCGGCATCCAACGGTTCGCGATCGAAAAACGGTCCGTAGCCGGTACGGCGCGTTTCACCAATCTGCTCTTGATGGGTTATGGAGGTTACGCCTGGCGCGTTTTCGATTCCGGCTTCTACGTGAAGCCGTGGGCCGGCATCGGCTATACCTCAACGCTCTCAGGGAAAACCGTAATCGGAGGCGCACGCTATGATGTGCTTCCGATAACCGGTATCGCCACCCTGCATCTGGGTTACATGTTTTAACGCGGGCTTTGCGACTCCGGCCGGATGATGAATCCGGCCACCTGGGTCGCGAGTTCGATGGCCGAGGGCCAATCCAACGTAGGCTTGTTGATTTGCAGAGAGATAATCCCGTGAATACCGGTCCATAGAAGCAGCGCCAGGCGTTGAGGATCTTCCGATACTCCTTTCGAAACCCTTTTCCTCAGGATCTCGGAAATCAGTTCTACCGAACGGTCTTGCATGGGACGGCCGAAGGTGGCCGCCCTCGGGTCATTCAAGCGAAGGATCACGCGGCCTTCGTACATAACCTTGTAGTGGCCGGGGCGTTCGAGCCCGAATCGAACGAGCGCCAATGAGCCGGCCAATAGCCTTTCCCAAGCGCCGCCGCCGGCTTTCGCCGCCTCTTCCTCGGCGTGCATCCGGATCGCGATTTGCTCGGCAAAAAGCCTTTCGAGCACCGCTAGGCGCAGCTCATTGAGGTCGGAAAAATGGAGGTAGATCGAGGGGGCTGCGACCCTCGCTTCTTTAGCGACCGCCCTAAGCGAAAACAGTCCGTTGGACTCATTGTCCGCGAGAATTCTGATGGCGGCCTCGATGAGATCGCTGCGCAACTGATCGCCCTGTCCGCGGGCGTATTTCTGTCGCGGCTTTTGCTTTTGTTTCACGACCTTAGTCATTCATCTCCGCCCTATAGGATTTCGTTCCCCTTCGGACACGGTCCCCGAGCATCGGAAATATACTTGCCGCCATAGCCTAACATGTGTATACTTACGGTTGTTAGGCTATGTTGGCCGCCACGAAAGGGGAAACCGATGGGAACCGAAGCAAAGCCGGGGGGAACGTTCACCTTCAAGGGAACTTCGCTGACGGTGAATCGAATCGGATTCGGTGGCATGTCGCTCGCGGGCCCCATGGCATTCGGTCCGGCCAAAGACAAGAATGCCGTCTTGAGCGTCTTGAAAGAGGCGATCGGGCTCGGGGTAAACCATATCGATACCAGCGATTATTACGGCCCGCACATCGCGAACCGAACCATAAAAGAAGCGCTCTACCCCTACCCCGAAAACCTGGTCATCACCACGAAAGTGGGTGTCAAAAGAACGTCCGATAAGGGTTGGCCGAAAGCGCTTTCCGAAAGCGATCTGACCCGGGCCATCGAAGACAACCTCCGAAACCTGGATCGCGGTTTCATGGAGATCGTCAATCTGCGGGTGGGTGAAGCCATGGGCACGAACAAGGCTTCCATCGCCGAACCCCTAGGTGTCCTCGTGAAGCTCAAAAACAAAGGCCTTATCAAGAACATCGGGCTGAGCAACATCAGCCGCGAGCAATACGTGGAATCGAAGGGCATTACGGAAATCGTATGCGTGCAGAACCATTACAATATGGCCCTGAGAAACGAAGACGCCATGGTAGATGAACTCAACGCTGAGGGAATCGCGTTCGTTCCGTTTTTCCCGCTCGGCGGGTTCCGCCCTCTGCAATCGGAAATCTTGGATAAAGCGGCGGCCACGCTGGGTGCGACAGCCCAACAAGTAGCGCTCGCGTGGCTACTGCAACGCTCCCCGAACATCCTATTGATCCCGGGTACTTCATCGGTCGGGCACCTGAGGGAGAACGTCAAGGCGGGATCATTGAAACTTCCCGCAGAGGTAGTGGAAGAACTGAACCAAGTCGGAAAGCGATAACCGCGGCTGAAAAATCGCGGCATTCCGAAAACGAAACCAGGAGAAGACGCATGATGCCATTCGAAGCGAACGCCGATAAACCCGCCATCGTCCTGATCCATGGGGCCTGGGCGGATGGGTCGTGCTGGCAGGAGGTGATCCCCATCCTCCAGAAGTCGGGTTACCAGGTCGTTGCCGCGCAACTGCCCCTCGCGAATTTCGCCGAGGATATCGCTTTCGCGAAAAGGGTTATCGAGGGCCAAAAAGGCCCGGTGGTCGTGGTCGGCCATTCCTATGGCGGAGCCATCATGACCGAAGCGGCTGCGAAAAACCCCATGGTAAAAGCTCTGGTCTTCATCGCCGCTTTTTCCCCCGACGTCGGTGAATCCCTCCAATCCTTGCAAGCGGGATTCGCCCACATGCCCATCGGCGAGGCCATAGTTCCGGCGGCGGCAGGCTTCCTGTATCTCGATCCGGCGAAGTTCCATCCTGTTATGGCGCATGACCTTCCGGACAACCAAGCGGCGGTCCTGGCTGCCGTGCAAAGACCACTTTTCGGGGCGTCTTTCGTAACTCCCATTAATGTAGCGGCATGGAAAACCATCCCTAGCTGGTTCCTAATCTCGACCGAGGATCGCGCGATCGATCCCGATCAGCAGCGAGCGGTACGGAGCCAAACGGATGGGCGCGCAGGTCATGGAGATCAACGCCAGCCATCTTTCAATGCTTTCCAAACCCAAGGAGGTTTCCGAAATCATCGAGGCAGCGGCGGATTGGGGGGAAACCGAAAGCCCTCGGCCGTAAGACCAAGGGCCTTCTGGTGGCGTCTTGGCGACGGGCCGTCGTGGCGACGGGACCTAGTTCATCTTTTTGATTTCCGCAAGCTTGTATGTCAGGCTCCGGGCATCGCGGCCATCGGCGCTGGCGCCATAACCCCAGGGGACCGACCCTTCTTCGCCCACCGTGGTTTTGCGCACGAACCCGTCGAAGATCGGCCTGCTCTTGTAATCCTGCAGGCTGAGGGAACCGTCCGCCCTGCCCACCGCGTAATAAATGATGGGAGGCTCCGAAGGCGGTAGGTTGCCATCGGTAGGATAGGACTGGGCCGTGCTCGCCACCACGTTATCGCCGATGAGGTATAGCTCCAGCCTCATGCCATAGGTTCCCTCGACCCCGACGCTCACCGCCTGCATCGAGAACTCGTAAGTTTCCCGCATCACGTCCTCCCCTTCGCGGTAGGGAACGGCCGTCGCCCTCAGGAAAGGGACATTGACCGAAGCGGATGAGTCCGGAGATCGGACGGAAGGATTGAAGCTCCGATTGCCATCCAACTGGGCCCAGAGAAGATCCTCGGGGTTGAAGACGAGCAAGACGTTCCATTTTCCGGAAGGAACCTGCTTGACGATGGGGTGGTTATCGGAATCCATTCCCACCGTATCGGCGATGGTCGTGCCGCTATCCAGGTCGGCTTCCGTCAGTCGGAGCGGCTTGAGAAAGCGGAACCAGGTGATGGTGCTGTTCTTGCGGACCAAGGCGTCTTCCGCGGGGCCGTGCCGCAGGTCCTGGGCGGACTCGGTGACGTAATAGTCCACGTCGCTGCCGGGAAAGAAGTGCTGGCCGATGGGCCCATCATGGGTGAATATGGTATCGCCTCCCGGCAACGGGATGGTGGCGCGGATTTTGAAAAAGGGAGACCAATCCAGTACGGCCCAGTAGTAGTCGCCGGTATCTCGGAGCGTGAAGGGTTTGCTGGAGGCGAGACAGGAGACGCTGTTCGGGTCGCAGAAATCGATGTAGTGCGGGCTCCAGGCCGGATCACGCACCGCGGCCTCGTCCAGGGTGCTGATATCGCCGAGCTGCTGGGAAAAAAGCGTGAGTGAATTGCTCATGCCCGACATCGCGGTCCCATCGGTGGTGATATCCTTAGCGAGCCGGATATCGCCCACGGCGACCTGAAAGCTTTCCAGGCCCGTGCTTCCGCTGGTGCCCACCTTCCCCAAGCCCGATTCCCCGCCGCTGATGGCGGGAACCAGGTGGATGCGGCCGGTCCCTGACCCGGAGCCCGAGTCGCCCGATGTGCCCGGGTCGAAGCATCCCGTTGCGAGCAAAACGGTAAGGCATCCCACAAAGGTCAATCTTCTATCCGTGCGCATGAAACCTCGTAAGGGCGGGAATATGGATTCTATAGGATGGGTATCGGCAAGAGCCGGGCCAGGGCCAAGCATCTTTTTGGATCGGCGTTTGCGTAATTCGGAGATTCAGCGGATCTTCAATCGACTTCCGACAGCATCTTAATAATCGCAAGCCAAGGGATCCTGGCGACCTCGAAAACA
>JAEKLQ010000061.1 GCA_019509785.1 Fibrobacterota bacterium
CCAGCGGTAGCTATGGCGATTTTATAATAATCGCTGCTGTCTACCGTGGAAAAATTGGGGCTGTAATAGCCTATCCTGCCAGTGACAACTTGGTTGAGGCCGATTGTGGCGGCATGGGAAAATGTATCATTCAACTCAACATCGACCGGGACATCTTCCTGCGTTTGGAACGACGTGGTGAATTTATAGTTAGTGATGAAATATGTAAGTGCCGGATCATTCTCATAATAAAAAATCCGGATATAGTAGGTGCCCGGTTCTACGGGAAAGGCAAGAGTATCCGTTGCCGCGGATGAAACGGCTTTGCCAGTCAAGGTTGTGAGCCAGTTGGCGCCGGTTATATCAACCCGAATCGAATAATTCTGGCCAATCGTCATCGCCTGCGGTTTAACTTTGAGTATGCCGGTATTCGTTACGATGATTTTGTAAAAGTCCATTCTGTCCGTAGCGGATATTGGCGGGCTCCAATAACCGATTCTTCCGGTAAGAACTTGGCCGAAAACGATTGGAATGGCGCTGTCGCCCGAATTATTCGGCTCAACATCGACAGGGACTTCTTCTTGCGTTTGAAAAGTCGTAATGAATTTATAGTTAGTACCGTCAAAATCGCCTTTGATTAGGACATAATATGTACCCGGTTCAACCGGAAAAGCCAGGGTATCAGTAGTGGTATCCGAGTAAGTCCGGTATACTCCACCTGTCGCAGCTATCCCGAGAGCGGGAATTATCTCCACGAGAATCGAATCGCCTTGGCCGACGGTCATTACTTGGGGCTTAACCTTGAGTATGCCAGTATTCGTCACGGCGATTTTATAATAGTCCTGCTTGTCTTTATTGCCCAGAGCAGTTGAAGATCCCCTCCAATAGCCGACTCTGCCGGTAACAACTTGGTCGAGACCGATTGTAGTCGCGCTGTCGGCCACTTCATTCGGCCCGACGTCATTCGCGACCTCTTCTTGCGTTTTGAAAACCGTAGTGAATTTATAATTGGTCGCGGCATTATTGTAAATCCGGATATAATAGGTTCCCGGGTCAATGGAGAGAGAAAGGGTATCGGTTCCTGCGGCTGAAACATAACTGCTTGTCACGGATCCGGCCCCGCTGACGGTGGGGGTATATATGTATACCCAAACCGAATAATCTTGGCCGATGGTTGTCGCCAGCGGCTTGACTTTGAGCTTTCCGGTATTAGCCACGGTAATTTCGTAAAAGTCGCTTAGGTCTTGGGGACCTACCGAACCGCTCACCGTATCATTCGCGTAAATAGTATCCGATGTAGAGTAGGCATTATTCGGCTCGGCTTCATTCACATTAGAAGCATAAACGGTAAAGCCTGAAATCAATATTGCCGCAAAAGCAATTCCAATTTTGGCGGGTATCAAGCCGGCGAGCCTGCCAATGCACCTAAACATTTTTCTCTCTCCCTTAAACGGAATCGCGATTTAAAACCGCAGGGCTGAAAGTACTTCATTTCGGTTTCCTCCTGAACGGAAAACTCGGGAGGAAACCCATGACCCCGATTCTGATACTTTAGAGCGACTTCAGACGCCCGGCCCAGAACGCTTTGGCTTCCGGTCCCATGCGGCGGCCTACGTAGGCTTCCATCGGGATGCGCATGCCGGCGGGTTTCCGGGGCGAGGTAAGGCCGTACTTGAGCGCGCTGGAGCCGTCCATCTTGCAGGCGCCGGTGTATTGGATTTGGGAGAGGCTGTTCCCGTCGTATTCCAGCAGGAACATATCGCCGTTGGGGCCGAAGGCCATGTCGATGGGGCCGTTGGGCTTGCTGCTGGCCATGAAGGCGGCGATCGAGTTCACCGAGCCGTCGGCCTTGAAGGTGACTTCGTTGATCCAGTGGCGCGCCCAATCCATGATGAACAGGCTTCCGTCGTAGCGCGGGGGCAGGCGGTTGGGGGATTTCAGGGCCGCGTCGAAGCGGTAGAGGCCGCCTACGACGGCGGCGCGGGCGTCGGCGTTGGCGAAAACGGCGGAGGGGGCATCGGCATCCCCGTAGGCCAAGATGGTGGGCTGGGCGGGCGGGAGCAGGGTATCACCCGTATTATTGGTCGAATGGTTGGTGACATGCGCCGGATCCTGCTTGACGCCGTTCATGATATAGGCCTGGTTGTCGGCGTTGAAATAGGGCCAGCCGAAGAAGCCGGGGACCTTGGCCCGGTTGACTTCGTCCCGGCCCAAGGGGCCGCGGGTGGTGCTGGCCGTCGTCGCATCGGGGCCGGGCTCGCACCAATAGACCCATCCCGTTTTGGAATCCAGCGCGATGCGGATGGGATTGCGCATGCCCATGGCGAAGATTTCGCCCTTCTCCTTGGCGGTCGGGGTGGGGAAAAGGTTTCCCGCGGGGATGGTATAGGTGCCGTTCGCTTCGGGATGGATGCGCAGGATCTTGCCGTTCAGATCATTGGTGTTCGCCGCCGTCGCCTGGGTATCTTCCTGCCGGGTCGCTCCGGTGGACGCGTAGCCCTGGGAAACGTTGGGGTCCACGTTCTCGCCCGTCGAGATGTAGAGGTTCCCATCGGAGCCGAAGGCCAAGGAGCCCGCCGAATGATGCTGATCGGCCCAGCGGATGCCGGGCACGGTCAAGACGACCACCTTGGAGGCGTCGGACAAGACGCCCCCGGCCTCGGTGAAGCGGGCCAATTCGTGCTGGGCCAAGGTGAGATGGGTGTAATAGACGTAGACGAAATGATTGGTGGCGAATGCCGGATCCAAGGCGATGCCCAGCAGGCCCGTATGCGGCGCGGTCGCGAAGACGGAAACCTTGCCCGCGGTGGCCGTTTGCTTGGTGGCGGGATCGTAGATCTTGATGTTGCCGCTCACGCGCTCGACGATGAAAATGCGATTGTCCGGGGCGATCGCCAGTTCCATGGGATTGGCCAATCCCGTGCTGATGATGGAGACCTTCTTGAGTTCGGAGTCGGCCACGGTCATGCAGGGGTCGGCCGCCTGGGCCCGCGCGAGGGTCGCGAGATTAGGGATGGCCGCGAGGCATCCCGCCGCCCATGCGAGGGATCTAATTCGACATATCGATAAACGCTTACCCTGTGATAATGGCATACCTTCCCCTTATTTCCCCGGACGTAGGCAAAGCTAATCCCCGGCGCCGCTCACTGGCGAGTGATCTTATCCAGGAAAAAGCCGAACATGTCCTTGAGCTTGCCCTGCACGAGGGCCGCCACCCCGGAAACCAAGGCGGCGACGATCACGGAGGCATAGGCCGAAAGGAAAGGGAGGTTATGGACCAGCAGCAGGTTGCGCGGCCGCAATCCGTTGGTCTTGAGCAGCCTCCAATCCCCCGCCAGCAGCCCGAGCAGGCTCATGAAGCCGAGGATTTGCATGGACCACAGGATCAGCGGCCGCATATCGGACAAATCCTGGGCCTCCAGGACGCGGAGAACGAAACTCGGGATCACCAGCAAGACCGCGAACTGCGCGCCTTTGGTAAGGCCGGTCCTGCCGCGCAAGTACGGGAAGAAGATGCCGAAGAAGCAAACCAGGACGAGCCAGTACAATAAGGCCGCGGCCAGGTAAAGGGCGCAATCCGCCAAGGGGAAAAGCGAATCCGCCGTTTGGTTGGGGAGGTTCTGGTAAATGCCGATCAGGATGGGCGCCACGGAAAGCACCGCCCCCACGCGGAGGCATTCCCACGTATTGCGGCGGATGTCCGGGCCGGCCACCGAGAAAACCCAGGGCGCGCCCGAATTGGGCTTGCTCACGTCCTCGATCCCGGGCAACGGTTGCTCGGCGCGGGTTTCGAAGTGGGTTTGCAATCCCGCTTTCTTCTCGGCGTAGTCCTTGGGAGTGAGCGTCCCTTTCAGCAGGAGATCGTCCAGGGAATCCAGCGCGGACCGCAGCTTGGTCCGCGCGTAGGAGCCGGCCATGGCTTTCCGCAGGTAGGCGGACATGGCTTGGGCATCGTTCAATTCCGCTTCGCCGCTTTGGGATACCTCGGCGACGGGACGGAACAGGCGGAACTTGATCAGCACCAGGGCGACCAGGAACGGGATGGGGAGCCATAGGGAGGTGGTGGAAGTCCCCACCAGCAAGGCCGCGAAGACGAACGCGCCCGTCATGAGATCTTCGTCGCGCAACGAGACGCTTCCCGGACGGCTTTCCGGCGGGATGCGGATCAGGAAACCGAGCCCGAACAGGAAGGGCAGCAGGCCTTCCAGCTTTTCCACCAATGGCCCGACTTGGGAAAGCTTAAGGGAATTAACCGAATCGGACATGGGCCAGCCCACGGCGATGGCCGCCGCCAACGCGCCTCCCACGAGGATCGGAATCGTGCGGGGATGCGTCGTTTTCCGGGCGATGGCTAGGGCCGGCGTAGGCATGCCATGCCATACCGTCCAGGCCAGACCCGTGAAGAGCAGGAAACTGGCGGCCTGCATCAGGGTGCGGGCGGGAAGGTAGGGGAACGCGAGGAAGGCGGCGATCATGCTGGCGGACATGAGCGCATGGGCCAACCCGGACTGGAATGGGAGCATGCGCCCCAACAACTTGCGGACCAGCGGGAAGGCGGCGAGCCCCGTGACGATCAGGACCAGGCAGGCGACGGTCTCCCGATTGCCCAGGTCCAAACCGAACGGCCGTTCCTGGAATCGCGGAAGCAAGATATACAGCAGGAAACCGGCCTGGCCCAGGCCGAAAAGCAGTCCGCGGAAACCGAAGGCCGCGAATCCGGCGGTGGCCAGCGCCAATTCCGCCACAGCGATGTACCCGGCACCCAGCGGCCCGTTGAAAGGGAAATGCCGGAGCAGGGATGAAAGGAATACCGGATGGGAATGGCCGCCCGGTCCGCTCGTCCCGTCCAAACGGGTCGAGGCCGTGAAAAGGCAGGCGGCCAAGCCGAGGCCGAGGGCGAAGATCAGGATTTGCAGGCCTTGCCTGCGTAAGGAGGGGCCGTCCCAGGCCCGGTCCCGGGAGACCGCGGATTCGCCCGCGAGCCCCTTGAAATAGAAGGGAGCGGATCCGATGAGGACCAGGAAAAATAGCCAGAATACCTCTCCGGAAAGCAAGCCGGAGGACCAGAGGAGCTCGGGCCTGGGTAGGCTGGAACGATGGGCCAGGCTTCCGAAGAATTGGCGCCATATGGGCAACCGGTAGCAGCCCACTTCCAGGAACCAGAGCAAATCGCGGCAGGTCCACAACGCATAGAAGATGCCCATGGCCAGCAAGGGCCGCCACAGCGAGCTCTCTTTCCCGGAGCGGCGGCTGATCATCCAGAAGGCCCAGAGGAACGGGATCAATTCGAGAAGCGTGCGCCAAAAGCGCGCCACGAGGCCCCCGGAATTGCGCTCTTCGAAGGAGGCGAGGAATTCCCGGCGCGAGATGGCCCCGTCACCCTTGCCCGATTTCCTGAGCCTTTCGAGCCGTTCCTTAAGAGCGTCCAATCCCTCCAGATCCTTGAAGCCCATGGCGAAGGACTGGCCTTTCCCAACGGCAAGGCCGCCGGGACCCAAGACCAACCGGCCCTTCGCGGTATCATTCCAATCGTTACGGCCGATCCAAACCGCCCGGGCTTCATCCGAATAGGAGGGCAGGGAATTGGAAAGCCAGCCGAGCTTGCGGCCGTTCAAGTTCACGATCAGGCTATCCTTCGCCGTAAGGATGGGTATCGATCCGAGCGAAGGCGTTTGGGAATTGTACCGTGTTCCGGTCAAGCTGAGGTTGCTTCCCACCAGCATGCTCAGTTTTCCGTGGACGGCTGCGCTGGCCGTATCCGATCGGAGCAAGGCGGTAGTCGTTTCCAGGACCGTATAATCATCGGAGCCGGTACCCTCGAACCGGGATCCGGAGGCCCGCGTGTCCGCCTCGTTAAGGAACAAGGGATTGGCTTCCCCGCCGAAGCGGCCCACGGTCCGTTCGAAAAACGTCTCCGGGGTGATCAGCCCGGCGGCGTACGCCTTCAGGTAAGGATGCCCCACCGGCAAGCGCACTTCGAATTCCACTTCCGCGGAAATGGCCTTGAGGAGCAGCGGATAGCTTTCCCGTATCGCCTTCCGCTCGGAAGCCTTCGTCGTTTCCGTCCGGAGCGCCAGGCTATCCAAGGCCGATCGCGGCGGCAAGGTGATCCGCAGTATGCGGGAGAGGGGCAGGGAGTCGAGCCGGGCGCGCGCGACCTTCAGCATGATCGGTCCGTAGCTCTGGATTTGACGCGCCGGCAGGAGGATTATTTCCGAAGGCGCGCTACCGGGAAACCGGACCAATGCATCCAGCACCCCGTCCTCGTCCGCAACGACCTTGGCGAATCCGGCGGTATCGCCGGGAAGCCCGATGTCGAAGGCTTCATACGGAAGCGTCTCACCCGTGATCCAAAGCCCGCCTACATCGGAAAGCCATAAGGCCCAGGCCGGTTCGAACCGGAATCCCCATGGGATGTTCGCTTCGACCCGCGCGTTTTCCAACCTACGCCCGCCCTGGTCGCGCGCCCAGACCCGCTTCGCCCGGAGTGGAATATTGGCGGCGATGGCGAAGAGACCGTCCGACCCGGTCTGACCTTGGGCCAAGACCCTGTCCCCAACGCCGATTTCCATGATCGATTTCGCGGCGGATTTGCCGAATACGGTGATCGAATCAGGCGCGCTGCACCCCGCGCCGACGGCGCCGAGTCGGATGGAATCGATAGCCAGCTGGGCCCGGGGTTTTCCGGCGATGTCGAGGAACGCGGATTCGAGAACCAGTACGCGCAGGCAGGCATAGAGGGCCGCCATGCACAACAGCGCCCCGAGCGCGCGGCGCGCGTATGTGCGAAGAGCCGTGTTCTGGGGTAAGATAGGGCGCCCTTTCCGCGATCGGCTCGAAATATAGACTAACCAGGCATTCCCGGGTACGCACAGCCCGTGCGTACCCGGGACCTTTGGCGGGAAAGCTAAAGTTCTTCGGGCAGGTGGTATAATCGACCACGGTATCACGCGCGCCCAATGAATTACCTCCGCAGCATCCTGGACTCGAGCTTTATGCCCCACGGGCATTGCTTTTTCTGGACCCCGGATATCCTATGGCTGCACGTGATCGGGGACGCCGTCACCGCCACCTCTTATTACTTGATCCCTTTCGCCCTCGTCTACTTCGTCTGGAAGCGCAGGCACCTTCCTTACCCATCGCTCTTCATCATGTTCGGCATCTTCATCCTGGCTTGCGGGACCACCCATATCATGGGCGTAGTCACGCTCTGGCATCCCCTGTACCGCTTGGAAGGCGTCATCAAGGTGGTCACCGCCATCGCCTCCATCGCCACCACCATCGCGCTGTACCCGGTCATTCCCAAGGCCCTCCGCCTTCGCACTCCGGAAGAGCTGGAAAGCATCAATGTCCAATTGGCCGAAAAGAACTGGGAACTGGCGGCGGGGCGCGAGAGCTTCCGGAACATCGTCGAGCGCGACCCGGGCGGAATCGTGGTACTCGCCATGGACGGCACCATCGTCTTCGCGAATCCGTCTTCCCGGCAGTACCTCCCCGGGACCCCGGCCGACCCCGTAGGAGGCCGGGTGCCGGAAGCGCCGGGAGGCGGCGCCGCGGCGGAGTTCACCTACGGCGCCGATTCCGAGGGCCCGCTCATCGCCGAGTCCTGGATCTCGGAAACGCAGTGGCAGGGATTGCCCGCGCAATTGGTCCACCTGCGCGATATCACCGCGCGCAAGCGCACCGAGGCGGCCCTCCGCCTGAGCCAGGAGCAATTGCAGCAAGCCCAGAAGATGGACGCCATCGGCCGCCTGGCCGGAGGCATCGCGCACGATTTCAACAACCTGCTCACCGCCATCAACGGATTCACTTCCCTCTCCCTGGTCAAGCTGCCCGCGGAGAACCCCGTGCGGGAGCATTTGATCGAGGTGGCGAGGGCCGGGGAACGCGCCTCCCAGCTTACGCGCCAACTGCTCGCTTTCAGCCGCAAGCAACTCCTCTCCCCCCAGAGCGTCGATCTGAACAAGGTCGTAGCTGAAATGGGGAACATGATCCGCCGTATCATCGGCGAAGGTTTTACGGTAGCCACCCGCCTTGATCCGGATTTAGCCCCTATCCGCATGGATCCCGGCCAGCTCGAGCAGATAATCATCAACCTTGCCGTCAACGCGCGCGACGCCATGCCAGATGGCGGCGAGCTTTTGATCGAAACCGCCGGCTTCGCTTTCACGACCGGGATGATCGGGGCGCTCGATTCCTTCCGGCCCGGGAACTACGCCATGCTGGCGGTTTCGGACAAGGGCCAGGGGATGAGTCCGGAAGTGATGGCGCGCCTTTTCGAACCCTTCTTCACGACCAAAGCCCCGGGCAAAGGGACCGGGCTGGGTCTCTCCATGGTCTACGGCATCGTGAAGCAGAGCGAGGGACATATCATGGTGACCAGCGAACCGGGCCGGGGCAGTACTTTCAAACTCTATTTCCCCCTGGCTCCGGAGGCGGGCGCCCTCGAGGCCAAAGCCGCCGAGACCCCCGTCGCCGAGCGTCCCGGGCATGAGACCGTCCTGCTTGTCGAAGACGAAGCGGCCGTGCGCCGGCTCGCCTCCGAAGTCCTCAGGTCCGCGGGCTACCACGTCCTCTCCGCCCATGACGGCGAGGCGGCCCTGGATCTGGCCCGGCGTTATGCCGAGCCCATCCACATCCTGGTTACCGACGTCATCATGCCCAAGCTGAAGGGCTCGGAGGTGGCTCGCCAACTGGCACGCAGCCGTCCCGACATCCGCATCCTCTACATGTCCGGCTTCACCGAAGACGCGGCCGTCCGCAACGGCATCCTCAACGACTCCGTCGCATTCCTGCAGAAGCCCTTCTCCACCTCCCAACTCCTCTCCTTCGTCCGCAAACTCTTGGACGCTCCCGCGGTGGGCCAAGCTGCCCAGACCTCCCGAGAAGGCAACGCACCCGCTTAAGACAACCCGCCCCCAGACCGGTGCGAAAAATAGCGCGAGCCTCTGTCCTACAACGAAATGGGTCTGGCTGGAGCGACGAGGCGGACGGGCCGGGATATGTCTATTCGCATTCTAGCGGAGTGGGTCTGGCGGGAGAATCCGGCGGTCGGGCCGGGACCGGCTCCTGGCGATTTACAACGGGGCGGGGGCGGTGGATGGTCAGCCCGGCCGGGGCGGGTCTCCGGGCTGCCGAGTTATGAGCGTCACGGCCTAAAGACGCGCATGACTTCCCACATCGAAAGCCCGCGCTCCCCAATTGCGCGGGCGGTCGCGTCTACAGGCCGTGTACTGACCCAACCGCATCGCAAGCGAATAGCCGAGGCATCCCGGAGCCACGCCCCGGCCAGACCAACCTCAACAGCAGAGCCACCCCCACCCGCCTTTCCTATTTTGTCCTTTCCCTTGAAAACCAAAGCCGCCCGTACTTTTCCCTTAAGCGAACTCTTCGGCGAAGAAGCCTTCCCGGCTTTGGCCAAACTCGAATTCCGCGCGGCCGATCCTCTCTACGTCGCCGGCCTCGCCGGCTCATCGGTTTCCGCCCTCATCGCCCGCCAGTTTCACGACGGCGGAAGCGCGGGCAAGTCCGCCGGCGATATCCTCTACCTGGCCCCGGACTCGAAGACGGCCGAGATGGTCGCCGAAGACCTGGAATCCTGGTTGGGCGAAGAACAAGTGCTGCTCTTCCCCGGGCTCGATCTCAAGCCCTATGAATGGCGCAAGCCCTTCGGGCACGTGCTGGAGCAAAGGCTGGAAGTCTTCGAGGCCTTGTACCGTAAGCGCCGCTCGGTGGTGGTCGCCGCCCTCCCGACCTTCCTGACGCGGCTGTCGAGCCCGGATTCCCTGCATCTGGAAATCCTCACCCTGGCCAAAGGCCAGACCATCCAATTGGAGGACTTCAAGTCCACCTTGTTGCATATGGGATTCAACGAAGCCCCGGTGGTGCAGGACATCGGGGAGTTCTCCGTGCGCGGCGAAATCATCGACGTCTATCCGTACCTCCTCGACAATCCCGTGCGCATCGTGCTGTTCGGGGACGAGATCGAATCGGTAAAGGAATTCGACATCTTCACGCAACGTTCGGTGAAGGAAATCCCGTCCGTGGATGTCTTCCCGCTGGACGAATGCTGTTTCACCCCGAGGGAACTGGAAGCGGGGATGGAGAAGCATCTCGATCGCTTCGTGGGGGAAGGATCATTCGAGGCCGAAAACCATCGCCTGATGGTGAAGCGCGACTTCGAAGGCATCCATTGGCAAAAAGCCTTTTTCAAGGATCTGAAATATTCATTGCTGGACTTCCTGGGCCCGAACGCCCGCGTGGTGGTGGGCGATCAGGACGGGCTCAAGGCCGGGGTGGAAAAGCTTTGGGACGGCGCCAAGGAAGGCTACTCCGAGGCGCTCGCGAAGGAAAAATGGGTCGCCAAGCCCGAAGAGCTTTTCTTCTCGCTAAAGGAATTGGAAAGCCTGCTAAGCGGAAAACCCTCCTTGCGGCTGGGGCGCTTGAGTTGGGAAGGCCCCGGCTGCCGCACCTTCGATATGCAGGACCAGGGACGCGGCGGCGGCGGTTTGGCCCAGGTCGAGCACGTGTTCCACGATCTGGACGCCGAAGGCATCCGCATCTACCTGCTTTCCTCCAACGAAGGCCAGGCCGATCGCCTGCGCAAGCTGACCGCGGAGCAACCCATCGCCGGCGTGGCGGTGGGCCATCTCAACGGCGGCTTCATCGATCGCGACGACGGCATCGCCGTCTTTACCGATCACCAGATCTTCAACCGCTTCTCGCGGGCGGTCAAGCGCAAGCGGAACAAGGGCGGCGGAGTCTCCATCCAGAACTTCGAAGCCTTGGCGCGCGGCGATTACGTGGTCCACGAGGATTACGGCATCGCCCGCTTCGTAGGCGTGAAGCGTATCAAGACCCGCCCGCCGTTCTCAGGCGGCATCGACGCACCGGTCCCCGCCGAGATCCAGGTCGATTGCATCCTGCTCGATTTCTACGGCTCCGACAAGCTGACCTTGCCGGTCACCGATCTCTCCAAGCTGGAGAAATATTCCTCCGAGGAAGGCCACGTCCCCGTCCTGTCCAAGCTGGGCGGCAAGGGCTGGGAGAACCAGAAGGAGAAGGCCAAGAAGTCGATCGTCAAGTTGGCCAAGGAGCTGATCGAGCTTTACGCCAAGCGTTCGGTGATCCCGGGCTACGCATTCGGGCCGGACACCCATCTGCAGAAGGAGTTCGAGGACGCCTTCGAATTCGATCTCACGCCGGACCAGGCCAAAGCCGTCGCCGACGTGAAGGCGGACATGGAAAGGCCCAAGCCCATGGACCGCCTGATCTGCGGCGACGTCGGCTTCGGCAAGACCGAAGTGGCCATGCGCGGGGCCTTCAAGGCCGTGGCGGGCAAGAAGCAGGTATGCGTATTGGCGCCCACCACCATCCTCGCGGCGCAGCATTTCAGCAGCTTTTCCGACCGCTTCGCGGCCTGGCCGGTGCGTATCGATTACCTGAACCGCTTCAAATCGCCCAAGGAGCAGAAGGAAACCCTGGCGGCCCTGGAGCGCGGCGAAATCGACATCATCATCGGCACCCATCGGCTGGTATCCAAGGACGTGGCCTTCAAGGATCTGGGCCTGATGATCATCGACGAGGAACAGAAGTTCGGGGTGAAGCAGAAGGAGCGCCTCAAGGAGATGCGGACCCACGTGGACGTGCTCTCCATGTCGGCCACGCCCATCCCGCGCACCCTTAACATGTCCCTGGTGGGCGCGCGCGACTTATCCATCATCGCCACGCCTCCGCGCAACCGTCTGCCCATCGACACGCGCGTCCTCTTCCACGATCCCAAGCAAATCCGCGACGCCATCGAAATGGAATTGGCCCGCGGCGGGCAGGTTTTCTACGTGCATAACCGCGTGATGGATCTTCCCGAGGTGACCAAGAACGTGGAGGGCCTGGTGCCGCATGCGCGCGTGGGCATGGCGCACGGGCAGATGGATGAGGTGGGCCTGGAGCAGGTGATGGCCGCCTTCGTGAACCGCGAGTACGACGTGCTGGTCGCGACCGGCATCATCGAGTCCGGGTTGGATATCCCCAACGCGAATACCATCATCATCAATCGCGCGGATCTGTTCGGGCTGTCGCAGTTGTACCAATTGCGCGGGCGCGTGGGCCGTTCCGCTACCAAGGCCTATTGCTACCTCATCAGCCCGGACGCCAACCGCTTCACCGACGAGGCCAAGAAACGTCTGTACTCCCTAGAGAAGTTCACCGACCTGGGCTCGGGCTTTCAGATCGCCATGCGCGACTTGGAAATCCGCGGGGCGGGTAACATCCTGGGGTTGGAGCAGAGCGGGCATATTGCGGCGGTAGGGTTCGAAACCTACCATCGCATGCTGCGCGAGGCGGTGAAGGAAATGCAGGGCGCCAAGATCATCCCGCCGCTCAATCCCGAAATCGAATTTCCGGAAGACGCCTTCATCCCCGAGGAATACGTGGAGGACGGCTTCCAACGCGTGGCCCTGTACCAGAAGCTGGCGCGTTGCGAGGAGATCGCCCAGCTCGACGAATTGCGCGGGGAACTGCTGGACCGCTTCGGGCAATTGCCGCCTTCAGTGTCGGTGCTGATCGCGAGCATGATCGCCCGAGTGGCCGCGCAGAAAATGGGATTCCAGAAGGTGGTCCTAAACGGAAACCTTCTCAATCTGCAATTCGCCGAAATGCATGTCCCGGAGAAAGAAGCCTTGGGCGAGCTCGTGAAGAAATTCAAACGGCCGATGCGTTTCCTGTATACGCAGCCGTTGCAGATGCTGGTGGAGCTGAACCCGCCGACCAAGGGCGACACGCATGCGCTCATCGCTCAGGCCTCGCAAATCCTGCGCGACCTGGTCCAAGGTGTTTAGACCCGCCTCCCAGAACAGAACCCATCTTCTCTGACATCGTCGACGCGGGATCTACGGCCGGGCAGAGACCGTCCCGGTTCTATATTCCCGTGAGGCAATCCGTGCGTGCCGCGCGTCCAATTCTCGCGGTCATTGCCGACCGGAGCAGCCCATTCTGGGAGAAGAAAGGAGTCGATTCATGATGACACTGAGTTCGAACGAAGGGGCGAAAGGCGCGGTCCGAAAATACGTTTTGCCTGCCCTTGCCGCCCTGTTCTGGACGGGAATGGCCGGCGCCCAGCAAACCATAAACAAGACCAATATCACCCAGGTTTCGACCTTGGCTGCTTTTTTCGATTCCGCGAATGCCAATCCGGCCAATACCTATAACCTGTACTTGGCCTGGGTGAAGGACGCGTACGGGAATACGCTTCCCTTCGTACCGCCCAGCACCCTCACCCTTACCAAGGGAAAAGTGAATCTCTACGGCTCCAACACCCATTTGTACCCCGAGAAGTACATTTTCGACGGCCAGGGTCAGAGACTGCTTTTCAGAGTCGATGGATCAACAGGTTACAAGCCCACTCTGACGCTGACCGGAATCACCGTGCAGAATGGGCTGGGCCCCGCAAGGGGGGGCGGACTCTCCGCCTACAAAGCGGATGACATCGAAATCTTTTACTGCCGTTTCCTGAACAATAAGTCCTTCCAAAACGGATCCGGGGTGGATATACAGGAGACCCGCAACTTCTACATGCTGCATTGCCTGGTGGACCGGAATTTGAACACCCAATGGGGTCTGACAATCGACTCCGACCCCAACAACGGGCAATGCTCGGGTGGCGGGTTGACCGGGGGCGGGGGCGGGATCGCCGTAGAGATGCAACTCGGGGGCACGGCCCAGGCTTCCATCCATCACAGCACCATCTCCAACAACCGGTCTTGCCGGGGGGGAGGCATAGAGATCAGCGGCAATGTCAACGTCAGCATGTACCAGAACACCATTAGCGGGAATAAGTGCACTGGCCCCGGCGGCGGGATCCTCTTCCGAGCCAGTCAGTCCGGCGCCAGCTCGGGGACCAATTACCTGAGATTCAATACCATCGCCTACAATGTGGCCGGTAATCCGGTCCAGTTCTCGCCCGAACCGCGCTACGGCGGCGGCCTGGGGCTGAAGGACTATTTCGGCGTCTTCTATTATACCCAAGGCAACGTCGTCGCCAAGAACTCGGTCCGGTTGCCTATGTCGGGTTGGAACTATAAAGGCCACGATTGTTATACCTATGGCGGCAGCCCGACGGCCTCAACCACTTATTCGAATGTCGTGGGGAAAATCGACAATTGCGACTGGCTCTTGGGATCTTACGGTTCCTGGGCCGGGGTCGGCTCCGAAAGCTATCCGGTCGATCCCTACCTGCAACCCCTGGCCGTGGGCTCGACCAATGACGGATTCGCATTGCCCGTCCACGTACCGTATTCGTACAGCATTGCACTTGCCGGGTTCGTGGCAACCGACGTTTACCACCAATGCTTTTACGACGATCAACGCGGGATGCGGCGGCCCTATGGTTACAGCTATTGCGATATCGGCTCGATCGAAGCCGGCGGCGTGCCGTAACGAGAGCCGGAACTCCAGGAAAAATCCTATCCGAGCTGGGCCTTCGCGGCCCGGCTCCAAGGCGGGCCCCACTTGACGGCCCGCCTTCGGCGTTTCGCAAAGATTGAGCCGGTTTTGTATCTTGATCCGCCTACCGGATTGATAGGTTCAATTTGATGAGAACGCCCTACGCCTTGGCCTTCCTGGGCCTGGCCCTTTTGTCCGCCTGCTTGTCCGCCTGCAAAAAGCAGGAATCCAAGTCCGTGGTCTTAGCCCAGGTCGGCAAATCCACCCTGACCCTGGATGATTTGCGCGAAAGCTTCCCCGCTGAATTCGAGCAGCTGATCCGCCGCGAGCAGTACCTCGACTTCATCAAGCGCTGGATCGACGACGAAGCCGTCTACCAACAAGCCAAGCAGTCCAAGCTGGAGTCGGACCCCGTCGTGGCCCGCAAGCTGGAGAAGATGCGCCGGAAACTGCTCATCGAGGAATTCCTGGCCCATGAGAACGCCGGCGAAGTGTTCGAGCCGGACGATATGGCCATGAACCAGTACTACGAGATGCACAAAGAGGATTTCCGCCGCAAGGTGCCGGAGTACAAATATGCCCACATCCGCGCCCAGACCAACAAGCAAGCGTCTGAGCTGAGGTCCAAGGCGCAACGTTCCGACTTCCTCGCGGTGGCCGGCGCCAACTCCCTCGACCCCGCCCCGGAATCCTACGCTTCCATCGCCTTCAAGAAGTTGAGCGAAGTCCCGCCTTGCCTGGCCCAAGAGCTCGAGAAGGCCGGTATCGGAGGCGTGAGCCTGCCGGTGGCATGCTCCGACGGTTTCTATTTGGTGAAAGTCCTGGAGAAGCAGGACGCGGGAAGCCTCATCGCCTTCCCGGAAGCCAAGGAGGAGATCAGCGGCATCCTCATCCTGGAGCGCAAGGACAAGCTGCAGGAAGGCCGAATCGCCAAGTACAAGGAAGGCCTGGCGGTGAGCTACAACCTCGACAATATCCCCGGGCTCTCCGATAACGGCGATGTCGCTTCGGGTCCGGCTGCCCAGGCCGCCGCGGCTCCGGCTCCCGTCGCGGCCCATGCGAGTGGCCCCTCCCCCGCCTCCAACTCCCGTCCCGTCGCGGCCGCTGCCGCATCGCGGCCCGTTCCGGCCGCCGCTTCCCGCCCCGTCGCCGCTCCGGCCGTACCCAAGGCCCCGGCTTCCCCTTCCGTTGCGGTGGCCCCCGTTGCCGCATCGCCTTCGCCGGCCCATGTCGCGGCCTCGCCTTCGGCTCCGACTACGAACATGGGGGCGCAAGCCCCCGCCGCAGCCGCTCCCGCTGCCCCAGTGAACCCCGCGCTTCCGCGCGAACCGTGGGACCCGGTCCCCGCCGCGCCTCCCGCCAAACCGAAGTCCACCAAGAAACATGCCCGTCCGGCCGCCCCGGCCGCGACGGCTCCCGATAGCGGAGCGGCCGTAAACGCCACCTCGCAGAAAACCGAGAATGCCGATGCGCCAGATACGATTCCTTCGCATTAAATCCCTTTGCGCCGCCCTCGCGGTCGCGGCGATCGCCGCGGCGATGCCCGCATCCGCCACCCGCCAACCCTACGACGGGGTCGTGGCCCTGGTGGACGATCAAATCATCCTGCTTTCCGAGCTGGAGGAAATGCGCATGGTCACGGCCGCCCAGACGCCGGGACTGCAGAAGGCGCCGGCAGACCTGCTGCGCAAGGAATTGCTCGAGAAGCTCATCGACGATAAGGTGGTGCTGGTCAAGGCCAAGCAGGATACCACCATCAAGGTTTCGGAGCGGGACATCTCGCCGCGCGTGGAAGAGGCCATCTCCCGTTACGTGGATCAGCAAGGCGGCGAGAAGAAGTTCGAGACCCTGCTCAAGCAGACCAACGGGATGAGCCTGGCGCAATTCCGGGCACGCCTCACCCAGCAATACCTGGATCAATCCTTCCGCCAGAAGTTGCAGTACAAATACGTAGGCGAGCACGACCCGTCCAACCAGCAGGTGAAGGAGTTTTACGATCGGTACAAGGACAGCCTGCCTTTGCAGCAAAACGGGCTGCGGCTTTCGCATATCCAAGTCAAGATCAACCCCAGCCCGGTCCTCGAGAAGGCCGCCTACCTGAAGGCCGATTCCCTGATCAAGCGGCTGGACAAGGGCGAAGCCTTCGCCGATCTGGCCAAGGCCAAGTCGGACGATGCCTCGGGCAAGGACGGCGGCGATCTCGGTTATACCAAACGCGGCACTCTCGATCCCGACTTCGAGCGCGCCGCCTTCGGCCTCGACGCGGGCGACTATACCAAGGTCCCGGTGCGCACCCGCTTCGGATACCACATCATCAAGGTGACCGGCAAGAAGGATGATCAGATCCGTTGCTCGCACATCCTGGTGCGCCTGGTTCCCGAATCGGGCGATAGCGCCCGCGCGCTCAAGTACATGGATTCGCTGCGGACCGTGGCCTTGCAAAAGAACTCATTCGCGGAACTCGCTTCCAAGATCTCGGAGGACAAGAAGACCAAGGATCATGGCGGCAGCCTCGGCTGGTTCACCCGCGATCGGCTCGACCCGCGCTACCTGCAAGCCGTGGATTCGCTCAAGGTGGGCGGGATCAGCGCGCCGGTGGCCATCGGCGACAGTTATCATCTCTTCCGCCTGGACGGCGTGGCGCCCGAACGGAAGATGACCCTGGATGAGGACTGGGCCGACATCAGCCAATACGCCCGCAACTGGTACATGGGCCAGAAGCTTTCCGGCTTCGTGAAGAAATGGCGCGAGACCGTGCACATCGAAAACCGCCTGGCCCAATTCAAGAACTTGCCCGACGCCGCGGAGGGCATGGAGGACGCCGGCTCCGGCTCGTCCCAGGATTGAATCCGGTATGCGGGACGAGACCTCGTACCGGACCATCGCCCCTTACTACGATTGGATCATGGCCCACGTCGATTACGACGCCTGGGGCCGTTATCTGACGCGTTTGTGGAAGAAGGGCGGCCTGGACCCGCGCGCGGTCCTGGAGCTGGCCGCGGGCACCTGCCCCTTCTCCCGCCGCGACGTCTTCCCTCCCGCCGCCCAGGTCGTCTATACCGACCTCTCCCCCTTCATGCTCTCGCGCGCGCCCATCCTGTCGCCGGATTTGCGCGTAGCCGCCAACGCCCTGGCGCTTCCTTTCAAGGGCCCTTTCGATCTCTGCCTCATGATTTACGACGCCTTCAATTACCTGATGGAAGAGAAGGACGCGCTCCGATGCCTGCGCGAGGCCCACCGGGTGCTGCGCCCGGGCGGTCTGTTCCTGTTCGACGTGACCACCGCGGCCAACTCCAAGCGCCATTTCGATCATGCGGTGGATTTCGGCGAGATGGAAGGTTGCACCTACTACCGGGAAAGCCATTTCGATCGCGAGGCGCGCATCCAGGGGAACGATTTCGTGTTCTTCGTGGATGCGGGCCAAGGCCTGTTCCGTAAGGTCAAGGAGAGCCACCAGCAACGCATTTACGCCGTGGGCACGCTCAAGGCGATGGCCCGCGAGGCGGGATTCGTAGTCGAAGGCGTATACGAGGGCTTCACCTTCCGGCCGGCGCGCGAGACCTCGGAACGCATCCATTTCATGCTGCGGCGGCCCGCATGACCATGATCTCGTTCATCCACGTTTCCAAGAGCTACGAGAAGGATTGGAAGGCCTTGGCTGACTTGCATTTCCGCCTGGACCGGGGCGAGTTCGTGTTCCTGACCGGGCCCAGCGGCGCGGGCAAGACCACGGTGCTGAAGCTCATTTACATGGACGAGAAGCCTGACGTGGGCGAGGTACTGATCTCTTTCAACAAGGATCTCGCGTACCGTTCCACGGAAACCTCCATGTCCAAGATCCAGCTGTTGCGCCGGCGCCTGGGCATCGTCTTCCAGGATTTCAAGTTGTTGCCCGATCGCAACGTCTTCGAGAACGTGGCTTTCGCCTTGCGCGTGGCGGGCTACTCCAACAAGCGCATCAAGCAGCGCGTCTACGAGGTCTTGACGCTGACCGGCATCTCCCATAAGGCGCGCAACCTCCCGCATCAGCTTTCCGGCGGCGAACAGCAGCGCGTCTCCATCGCGAGGGCCATGGCCAACGAGCCCTATATCGTTCTGGCCGATGAGCCGACGGGCAATCTCGATCCCCAAACTTCCAAGGAGATTGTCAAAATCTTCCAAAACATCAACGCGTCCGGAACTGCCGTATTGATGGCGACCCACGATTACGGGCTTATCAATAGCCTACCCTACCGGCGCCTGATGCTGAATCGGGGCGCATTGGTCAATCGGGATTTCATTTAGCCTTCCTAGTAAGCCTCTCCCCAGGTCCCGCATCGGGGCCCGCCTGAGGGATTAAATCCTCCTCAATTCCGTCTTGCCTCCCCTTACAATATGGGCATTCGAGGAAAAATGAGATGGATAAACCGTTCTCCGCCGACAATAGCCCTTTCCTGACGCCCTACTCCCCGCCCGGCGATTCCGTCGCTCCGGGGATAAAACCTTTTAAGGCCATGGATTTGGCGCCGCTATCGGCGGCGCCCTCGGCTCCAGTCCCGGCTTCGCGCTCGACCCAGAGCGCGCCGCGCCTTAACGCCCCGCCGCAAGCGAGCCCATTCCTGGAGAGGGATCCCGCGAAGGCCTTTCCCGGCCTGGCCGCGGCGGCGCCTGCCACGGTTCCGGTTCCGGCTCTTGCTTCCGCTTCGAGCGATTTTCCCCTCGCTCCCAAACCCGCGCCCGATTTCATTCCGGTGGCGGTCCCGGCAGCGCCCCTGTTGATCGCCGCCGAGCCGGCCCCGTTCCCAAGCCAACTCTCCCCTGCGCCGCAAGCCGACGTCGCCGCCTTGCGGGCCTCCGCGACCCCTCGTCGGGGCACGGGGACCGAAGCTTATCCGAAATCGGCGCTAAGCATGACCGATGCCGATGCGGCCCCGGAAGCGCCCAACTTCCTTCTAACCACCGGCCCGAACGTGGAAGGCCGCCGCATCAAGTCGTATCTGGGCGTGGTGTCGGTGGAAATCGTGATCCCCAAGGACGTTCTGTTCCGCAATCCTGCGCCTTACGGTGAACTGCAACGCATGAAGGCCGCGGAAGAGCACTTGCAACGCGTGAAGCAGAAGGCTTTCGAAGAGCTGGTGGCGAAAGCGCGCGCGCTGGGCGCCAACGGGGTGGTCGGCGCTACGCTGCAATTCTCCCAGTTCGATGCGATGGTTTTTCTATGCGCGGCTATTGGTACTGCGGTGAAGATCGAGTGAGGTCCGCTGCGCCGGTCCGGGGGAGTCGGTTGCTCCTCGGATAAGGCGGGGGGTGCCTGCGGTTTCGGTCGTTCCGCCCGCTTTGCGCCGCGGCGTCCGCGAATCCTGGGCCGGGTCCTTGAGCGGAATCGCGGACTGCCCGTACTTCGAATCCTTACGCGGCGCAAAGCGGGCGCCGCCTTAACTCGTCGCAACCGCCTCCCCCGGCCCGTCGCGTGGGCCTCCCTCTTCTTTGCGCGCCCCTAGAGCCTCGCGACAATGACGGGGTGCCAGGTATGTGCATCGTGGCGTCTGCTCCCGTGGTTTTGGGGAAAGATGGGGTCTTAGGAAAGAGGATGGTCTCGGGTCGGAAAAGATAGATGGGGTCGACTGGAAGGCTTTGGGGGTTGCGCCGCGGGGGGACTACGCGCGGCGCGGTGGGGCGGAGGGTTTGGCGAGTTTTATAGATTTCAACGAATATGGATACCCTTGTTTTGGCTCCGGCCCGGGTGGCGCGGGGGAGCGTGCGGCCGCCTGGTTCCAAGAGCATCGGCAATCGCGTGCTGCCTTTGGCGGCCCTGGCCGGCGGCGTGACGCGGCTGGGGAATCTTCCGGATGGCGAGGACGTGGAATTGATGAGGGCGGCCCTGCTTCGGCTGGGCGTTCCCATGCGGGAAGACGGGGGTAACCTTGAAGTTACGGGCTGCGGCGGGCCTATCCGGTCGACGGCCCCGGTGGAATTGTTCCTGGGGAATTCGGGGACCGCGACGCGGTTCCTGACGGCGCTTTTGGCCGCGGGCCGGGGGACGTTCACGGTGGACGGGGTGGCGCGCATGCGCGAGCGGCCCATCCGCGATTTGGTCGAGGCGCTGCGGCCCTTGTCGGGCGCGACGCGCATCGCCTACACGGGCGCGGAAGGCTTCCCGCCGCTCCGGATCGATGCGCAAGGGCTGGCGGGCGGGACAACGCGCATCAAGGGCGACGTGTCGAGCCAATTCCTGACGGGCCTGTTGATGACCCTTCCGCTGTGCCAGGGCCCGGTGGAAGTGGAGGTGGAAGGCGCGCTGGTCTCGGCGCCGTATGTGGATCTCACCTTGCGCATCATGGAAACCTTCGGTGTCACGGTTATCAACGATCGCTTCCGGCGCTTTTCGCATCCCGGGTCGCGCGCGTATGTATCGCCGGGCCGGTATGAGGTGGAACCGGATGCTTCTTCGGCCTCCTATTTCCTGGCCGCCGGCGCCATCGCCGGGGGGCCGGTGGAGGTGAGGGGCATCGGGAAGGACAGCTTACAGGGCGAGGCGCGCTTCGCTACCATGTTGGAACGCATGGGGGCCAAGGTCGAGTATGGCCGCGACTTCATCCGCGTCGCCGGCGCCCCACTCAAGGGCATCGACGCCGATATGGACTTGATGTCGGATACGGGCATGACCTTGGCGGTGGCGGCCTTGTTCGCGCAAGGGCCCACCCTGATCCGCAACATCGGCAACTGGCGCGTGAAAGAGACCGATCGCATCCGGGCCATGGCGACCGAGCTGCGCAAGGTCGGGGCGATCGCCGAGGAAGGCCCGGATTGGCTGCGGATCGAACCGCCCGCGACCTTGCGCGGAGCCGAGATCGACACCTACCAAGATCATCGCATGGCCATGTGCTTCTCCCTGGTTTCCCTGGGCGGCGTTCCTGTTACCATCCGCGATCCGGGATGCGTCCGCAAGACCTATCCAGGTTATTTCGAAGCCTTCCGGGCTCTCACGGCGGCTTGAGCCGGCCCCGGATTCCCCGGTTTCCCCACCGGCGTAACCGGCGCGTAATTCTCACCAATTTGTATAGTTATCTCCGAATCTGCCGCGGGGGAGTCCTCATGCCAGTAATGATATTCCGCCGAAGCCGCGCCCTGGGGTTGCTTCTGGCCTGCCGACTCATCTCGGCTTGCGGGGAAGTGGATCCCGAAAAAGGACCAGGGGGGGACTTCAATCCCCTCCCGGACTCCGCCGAATACGTGTACGCCAAGGAGTTCCGTTATTCCTCCGGCATGACCCCGGGATGGAGTTGCATCGATACCGTGCGGAGAAATCCCGTGGCGGAGGCCGCATCCCCGGGGCGTCGCCGCTTCTTGGACAGCAATACCATCCACTGCGCCGTGGTCGGGTACAGCCAGGAGATTGCCGGCGTGATCGACACGATCCGGGAAGAGATAGCCTCTCTCGATACCATATCCTTTTCTGAAACCCCAGTCAGCTTGACCATGACCGACGCGGACGCTTTCCTGAACGTGGCTCTCCCATCGGGAGTAATGCGCCAATATCCTGATGGACTCAGGCGGAGTTCGCGATTGATAACCGAAGCGACCGTTTCATTCCCGAAGAGCGGTTTTCCCGTCGTGCAAACGCCCTACAGCCAGGATGCGGCCCAGGATTGCGGATACGTCGAGGTCGGCCGGACCTCGCCCTGCCGGAAATTGATTTCATCCGATTTCCGGTATCAATCAGAGGTACTTGCCTTCCTGCAGGGTACGGGTTTCATTTCCCTCCAATCCAGTGATTACGCCGCGCCCCTCGGGACGGGCTCCCAAGAAACGGGTTCCATCCGCCTCCTTTACCGTGTCCTGCACGGGGACACTCTTTGGTACAAAGGCAACGTATCCCCCTAATCGCATCCAGCGCCCGTTTTTGTTAATTTCCTGGAACCGATGGAAAGCCTTATTGCCGCGGAGCGGGACGCATGAAGGCCCTCGCATTCGGTCTCCTATTCGCATTCGCCGCCTCGGATACCTCCAAGGCGGATTCGGCCGGTAAAGCCGCGCCGGCCCCCAAAACCGGTACGACCGCGGAGGCCAAGGCCCAAACCCCGGCGAAGCCCGCCCCCGTAGGCGCCGGTAACCCCGCCGCTACCCACACGCCCGAGTCCACCACGCCCTCGGAGGCCGCCACCTTGGGCGCGCCCAACGCGCCGGCCCAATCCGCCCTCACGCCGGTGGCCCATAATTATGTCACCCAGGTCTCCCCCTTCCTCAAGAAGGATTTGGAAGCGGTCTACCAGCGCAGCCACGTACACGGGAAGCTGGGCTTCAGCGTGTATTCCACCCGCTACCAGCGCTTCGAGGCGCAGCTCAACGATACCGATTGGTTCACGCCCGCGTCCTGCCTCAAGCTCATCGTCACTTCGGCGGCCCTGGATACCTTCCCCATCAACTATTTCCCGGCCACCATCATGGACGTACTGGGCTCGGTCCAGAACCGCACCCTTACGGGCAAGGTGCGCATCTCGGGCCAGGGGGATCCCAACATCTCGGACCGGTTTTTCCCGGACGCCATGAGCCCGTTGGAACCCTTCCTGGATACCCTCAAGGCGATGGGCATCGATACGGTGCGCGGGATGGTGGAGGTGACCGATACCTTCTTCACCGGGCCGCATCGTCCCGAGGCCTGGAAGCAGCATCATTTCAATACCTGGTACGGAGCCGAGGTTTCGGCGATGTCCTACAACGACAATACCTTCGTGCTCAAGGTGGGACCGGGCGCCAAACCCAACGATCCCGCCGTGGTCACCGTGACTCCCGACGTGGGCTACGTCCGCATCGTGAACAAGGCCAAGACCGTGGCCGGGGGCAAGCGCCGTATCGTACCCGCGCAGAATCCCGACTCCACCGTGGTGACCTTGAGCGGCCATATCGGGACGCGGGCCGAGGGATTCCAGATGATCCTGCCCGTACGCAACCCCACCGCCTATTTCCGGGCCTCCATCCTCAAGGCCATGGCCCTACGCGGCATGATCGTAAAGCCCGAAAGCGTGGCGGCCAACGTCCCCTTGGCCAAATCCTTCCGCTTCGTCACCGCGCCCTTGACCGACGTGGTCGAGGAGATCAACCAACGCAGCCAGAACCTCCATGCCGAACTGACCCTGCGCCAACTCGGCAAGTTCGTGAATCATGACGGCTCGTCGGCGGGGGGCATCCGCGCCGAGAAGGCCTTCCTGGCCCGGCAAGGGCTCGACACCAATGATTTCAAGCTCTTCGACGGTTGCGGCCTCTCGTCCAGCAATAAGATCAAGCCGCGCGGGATGGCGACCTTGCTGGCGAAGATGGCGCGCCATCGCTACGTGGCCGATTACATCGCCTCTCTGGCTTCCCCCGGTCTGGACGGCGCCACGGGCAAGCGCCTTCGCCCTTACATGCAGACCCATTTGATCCGCTATAAGACCGGTTCCATCAGCGGCGTGCAGGGCTTGTGCGGATTCGCCTTCGGCATCGACGGCGATACCCTCGCGTCCGCCCTGTTCATCAACGATTTCCGCGGATCGCCCGAATCGGCCTCGCGCCTGATGGACTCGCTGCTCGTCCACGTGGCCCTCTTCTACAACAAGGAACGGCCCGCCCTGATCGAAGCCCATCGCCTATTGAGCCGGCCGGATGCCCCCGCGGCCTATTTCGATCGGCTGAAATTCTTCAGCGGCGCCCTGATGGATCGGCCCTATTTCCTGGGGCCCACGGGCGAAGGCCGCTTCGGCCGCATCGATCCGTCCCCGCTCATCGATCTCGGCCGCTTCGATTGCGTGACCTTGATCGAAAGTTCCATGGCCCTCGCGCTCGCAGCGCAGCCGCGCGACGTATTGCCTCGCATCCTCGCCTTGCGTTACGGGTCGGACACCGTCGATTATCCCACCCGCAACCATTACTTCGTGGAAGACTGGCTGAAGCACAACGCATCTTTCGTGAAGGTGGCCCGCTTCCCGGGCGACAGCCTGCTCCATAAGGCCATCGATAAGAAGAAATTCTTCGCGGCCAAGAAACTGCCCTACCCCCAAGCCAACCCGGTGGCCGAAATCGCCTACATGCCTTATGCCAAGGCCTTGGACATGATGTCGCACTGGACCTTCGGGGAGAAATTCCTGGGCGTGGCTTTCGTGACCGACATTCCCGGCCTGGACGTGACCCATACCGGCTTCCTGCTAGCCGATGGCAAGAATCCGCCCATCCTCCGCAACGCCAGCCTGATTCTCCATAAAGTGGCCGATATGCCTTTCAAGGAATACCTGGAAGGGCGCAAAGGCAAATGCGCCGGAGTGCTTTTCTTCGAATTCCTGCCCCCGCCCACCTAAGAGCCCCGAACTTAATGGGTACTCGGCTGCGGCCGGCTGCGCGGCCCGGGGACTGCGTCAGACTCAGTCGCGATATTTTCCAAATATCGCTCCATCGTCTTCCTTGTCCGCGGGCCGCTCGCTCGGCCTCGCTACTTCGCCCCCATTAAGTTCGGGGCTCTAAGCGGCGTTTCTTATCTTTTCCCCAATGGGCGATTCGAAGGACAAGCTCCACCCCGAGGCGCACGGCCTCTATTCCGACTTCCTCAAGAAGAACAAGATGTTCTTCACGAAGGAGCGTACCCGCCTGTTGGATTTCATCCTCGGGCAGGAAGGCCATTTCAGCGCCGACGAATTGCTCTTCGGCATGCAAAAAGCCGACCTGAAGGTCTCGCGCGCCACCCTGTACCGGTCCCTAAGCCAATTGGTGGAAGCCGGCATCCTTTCCGAATCGGATTTCGGGCACGGCCATACCCATTACGAGATCGCCCTGGGATCAAAACCGCACGTCCACCTCATCTGCACCGACTCCGGGGACGTACGGGAAGTGTATTCGCAGAAGCTCGAGGATGCGCTGAACGATCTGGCCCGCAAGGAAGGCTTCAAGATCAAACGCTACAAGATCCAGGTTTTCGGCGTTTCCAAGGCATCACGCAAGGATTCCGCCAAATCCTGACGCCATTCTGCCTTTAGGGTGGCCCCAGCCATTTACCGGCGGTAAACACTTTCTTCCTCCCTAACCCTGCGTAGCCCGCAAAAGCGGGCTATGTTTTCCGATGCGCCCTTAGCCATACGCCCCTTTACCCGGGGGGCGCCGGGGGGGCGCACTGGGGAGCGGACGGACGAAGGCAGAGGTTTAGGCCACTGCGGATTCGTTCGCCCGCAGAAGCTGCTCCCGCGAGGGAGCAGCTTTCTTTTTACCCCCTCATCCCCTTCCCGACCGGACCACCCGCCTCGATCAACAATCGCGCGTTTTCGGAACATGGGGCGCGGACGCGGGAATCGAACTATGTTTTATGGTCAGCATGGCCCAAGCCCGAGGCCGGCGATGGCGGATGGATCGATGCCGAAGACGCAACCGAGATATCGGAGGTAAACGCGATGCAGCCCCTCACCTTCGCCATGCTATTGATGTCCTTCTCGCTCGCGTTGGGCCAACCGTCGCGGAATTCGGGTCCCTTCCCGGCGGCAAGCTGGGATTCGTATCCCTTGCGGGAACCCCTTCCGGCCCGATCCGTCTTCACCGATGGGCGAACCTTGTTCGTCGGCGGCGATGATAGCTTGCGGGCCTCCAGCGATGGCGGAGAAAACTGGCACACGCTTTCCTCCTTGCCTGGGAATGGAACGATCACCGCGATCTGGGCGGGCGAAGGGCTCATGCTCGCGGCCCGTTCCCATGCCATCTATCGTTCCCCCGATTCCGCGGCGACCTGGAGCAAGGCAGGGGGCGATTCAGTCATCGATGACGGGCTTCGCTTCCTCGCATGGAAGGATACCCTCGTGATGCTCACCTCCCGCTTCTGGACCTATACCCGCATGTACTCCGTCGATTCGGGTCGCACATGGATCGCGGGAGGCAATTGGGGCGAAGATCCGGGATCGATCCCGAATTTTCTCGGATCCGATCCCTTGGGGAAATCCGTAGGCGCCACTTCTTTACAGGGTAACCAGTATGTTACAACCGAGACGGGAGGCTTGCTGCGGCGGAGCGCCGCGGGAGTCTGGACATTCCTCAGCCCAGGAACGCGTCCGGCCACGCCCTTTGCCTTGGCTACCGCCGGCCGGAACCTATGCATGGCCACCGACCTCGGGGTTTCCTGCTCACAGGATGGAGGTTCGCATTTCTCGACCATTTCCAGCGATAGGATAAACCCCAACGGCTATTCGATCGCCGTGGACCAGGAACGGGTGTATGCGAACGCTTTTATCAATGGCCCTATAGGTACCTTGTGGTCCCGGCGTCTTGGTGATTTCGACCCTTGGGTCGGGAAGGAAAATTACTTACAGGGACAACTCGTCGCCGCCAGGCCGGGACTGCTGATGCTTTTCGGCCGTTACTCGGGGGCTTACCGCTCCCTCGATCAAGGGGCCGGCTTCAAACCTTATGGCAAACAGACGTCCGGCACCCTCACCATGGTCGCGTTGGGTCGGAAGCTCTGGGTCGAAAACTCGGCGAAGGGCATCTACTCGAGCTCCGACTCCGGAATGCAATGGCACGGATGGAACGCGTGGAAAGGTCCGGAGGTGTCTTCCCTAGCCGTTTCCGACTCGATCCTTTTCGGCCTCGGGTTGGACGGGGTCATCCGGCAATCCACGGCAACGGATACCGGCTGGACGACCACGCCTGCCCCGCCAACCGATAGCCTCGTGATCCTCGCCGCCGGGGACTCCGTGCTTTATGCGGCGGGACCCGGTAAATTGTGGGTCCGTAACCTGTATGCTACCCCTGCGGCCGTGTCGTGGCGGCTTCCGAAGAACCCTTCCCGCCGATATTCCGCCAGCTCCCGCGCCGGTTTCTTCCCTCCGCGGGGAGGCGCGGCCCGCGATGCATTGGGCAAACGGGCCGGGGTGAGCGCCCCTAACGCCCAAATTCCGCAAGGCCACGGCGGTTTGGAACCGGAACGAAACCGGAAGACGATAAAAGGCGACTGATACCTAGGGCGCCGCTTTCCAGCGCCCGCCGGCATGAATGCCGGATTCCGAACCTTGGGAGGAAGGACGATGCGTTCCTTCATTTCGTTTTGCATTCTGCTCGGTACGCTCGCGGTTTCCCTCCCGCATGCCCACGGCCTCATCGAAGATCCCCCTTCGCGGATGTGGATCTGCGGGGAGGAAACCAAACCCGATCAAATCGCCTTGAAGTCGGCGAAGACCCCGGCCTGCTCCACCGCCTTCGCCATCAACCAGGATGCCGCCTACAACTTCATGGCGGTGGTCAATCATACGTTAGGCCGCTCCCATGACAATCCCTTGCCGGCCTACGTGTGCGGATACGCAGGGGAGTTCTGGAAAGGGGCCGAAACGCCTTGGGACGTCCCCATGGACTGGCCCGCTACGCCCATGTCCGCGGGGCCTAAAGCCATTACCTGGAACGTCGTCTGGGGGCCGCATTTCGATGACACGCATGAGTTCAAGTATTGGATCACCAAGCCCGATTTCGTGTTCTCGCCGACCAAGGCGCTCGCCTGGGACGATTTCGAAACCGAGCCCTTCTGCTCCCTCACCTACGACGATACCAAGCCGGACGCCAATCCGGCCATCACCGCCGATAAGCCTGGCAACCGCTTCGTGACCCGATGCACCTTGCCCGCCCGCACCGGGCATCATGTCGTTTACGGGGAATGGGGCCGTACCGAGCCGACCCTGGAACGCTTCCACGGCTGCTTCGACGGGCAATTCGGCGGGACCCCAATCCGGATCCCCTACCGCCCGCGCGATCCCGGCCGCTCGAGTCCCGCATCCAGCCCGACCGGCTTGGACCTGTTAGGCCGCCCCCGGGACCTTGGCCGACCAGGAATCTTGCCCCGCGCGCCGGCAAGCACCCGCTAGCGGTTTCCGCCTGGAATCGCCCCTTCGCCGGAGCCATCCCCCGTAAGAAGCCGGGAAGTTCCGCAGGCTTTCCGGCAGGACTCGCGATACCTTACGGTCGTGACGCATCCCCTTCCCTCCCTCGCCCTCCTGACCTGCGCCGGCATCTCCGCCTGGGGGGCGCCCGCATGGCGGGCGATCGAATTCACCGAACCCAATCCGGTGCAGCTCTCCTTATCGGCCTGCAAAGGCGATAGCTTATGGGCGACGACTCCGGGCGATCAGCGGTTTTCGGGAGATGGCGGGGCGACCTGGAGCGTGGGATGGCCTCTCTCCGATACCAGCTCCGGGGACTGCAAGGCGCCGGCCGTTTTCCAAGGCGATACCTTAACGGTCAAGAATCCGGTCCCGGGCCGTGGGTATGTTTGGCGCCACTCCGGGAAAGACAGCGTTCTGGCATTCGACTTCCGCGGTAACTTCAGGAATCTAGTCGCCACCTCCAATGGCATCCTGGCCGTGACCCGCGGCGGGATCTCCTTTTTTTCGGCCGACGGTCGGAACTGGAATCCCATTACCGAGGGAACGCGCGCCGCCGATATCCGCGGGTTGGCCGCCAATGGATCGATGCTGGCGGCCCAGACCTCCCTGGGCCTTTACCTTTCGCGTGACCGCGGAAGGCAATGGGAATACCTGCGGCGGGCCCTCCCAAGCATGGACGTTCCGCATTTGCTCCTTACGCAAAACCATCTTTTCTCATGCGACGTGGCCAAAGGATTCTTCCGCTATGATCTGACCCGGAAGGTTTGGGATACGCTTTCCTTCCCCCAGCAGCCGGAATTATTCAGCTTCGCGACCGGCAATGACCGGATCGTTTATGGAGGGGACGGGCCGGAAGGCCGCGGCATTTACCTCTCCAAGGACGGCGCCGGATTCAAGAGGGCCGGCTCCTTTCCCAGGGCCGTCTTTTACGCCATGGACGTGCTCCGGAATGACATCGTTTTCATCGGCAAGGATTCGGTCTTCCGGACCCCGGACAGCGGGGCCACTTGGACACGCGCGCTAGGGCCATGCCTCGACCTCGGCGTGGAGACGGCCGCCACCGATTCGGGGCTGTTCGTGCTGGACCCGATCGGGTTCCTGCGTATTACGGGTCCCAAGGGGTGCAATCAATTCGCGGGTCCGAGCGGAAGCAAGCCCTATGGCACCCGCAATGACGAGCCCGGATTCCGCGTCGCCGGCGAAGGGGGCAGCGTGTACCTAAGCGGGCCCGATGGGCTTTCGGTCTGGGAGGATGCGGAAAACGTCGGCCTCAAGCGCGCCCTGCGCGCAGTTCCGACTCCACCCCAAGGGATCCGTTCCCCGGTGCGGGTTTGGTCCGCGCCGTCCGCAGGGCATAGGGGGCTGATCGATGCGAAAGGCGCGAGCCGTAAGGAATAGGCGGGCCGGAAAAGAAAAAGGCGTCCCTCGCGGAACGCCTTTCCAGCGCGGCCCGAAGGCCGCGAAGTAACGCAGAGTTTACCGGGAGTAGTATTCCACCACGTGCTGCTCGGCGAGCTTCACGGGGATCTGCTCGCGGATAGGCTTGGCGATCAGCTTGCCTTCCATCTTCACCTTGTTGATCTCGTAGTACTCCGGCACCTGGATGCCGCCCGAATGGGTGAGAGCCTCGATCAACTGGGGATGGTTCTTGGATTTCTCCTGCACCGTGATCACGTCCCCGACCTTCATCTGATGGCTGGGAGTGAAGATGCGCTTGCCGTTGATGTTGAAGTGGCCGTGGGCGATGTACTGGCGCGCGGCGTAGATGGTACGGGCGAAGCCCATGCGGTAGATGGCGGCGTCGGCGCGCGTTTCCAGGTAGGACAGCAGCACCGTGCCGGTGGACTCGTGGGAATGCGAGGCTTTGGCGTAGTAGCTGCGCAGCTGCTTCTCGGACACGTTGTACGTGGCCTTGAGGCGCTGCTTCTCGAGCAACTGAAGCTTGTACGTGGAAGGGCTCTTCTTACGCGCCAGGCCGTGCTGGCCGGGGGTGAAAGAACGGCGCTCCATGATGCGGGCGGCCTTCGGCGTGATGGCCAGATTCAGCGCGCGGGAAATCTTAACTTTGGGTCCTGCCGACATTCCGTATTTCCTTCTTCGGGACTTCGACGCCCTACTCGGCGCCCAATCCGCAAACAACGATTTTTTAAGGCTTTACAAGTTAACTAAGAGCCTTGTTTTTTTCAACGAAACCGGCAAACGACCTCGTCCCACCGCGAGGGAGGCAGGTCCGGGGGACGGGAAATCCTATATTGAACCCTGAAATTCGCCTAAAATACCCCCCCAGGGAGACCTGCAATGTCCATGAGCGATGAAATCTCCGCGTCGGAACTGAGTGAAATCCTGGAGAGCAATCCCTCCACCCCCCTCATCGACGTCCGGGAACAGGATGAGTTCGACGAGGTGAACCTCGCCGGAAAGCTGATTCCCATGAGCGAACTGGAATCCCGCTGGCAGGAAATCCCCAAGGAAGGGACGGTCTATATCCATTGCCGGTCCGGCAAACGCTCCCGTACCGCTATCGAGTTCCTGAAAACCAAGGGCTATTCCAACTGCGTCAACCTTACGGGAGGGATCCTGTCCTGGTTGAACGAGGTCAACCCCGAGGGGCGTTCGGCCTGAGCGATTCCTCTCCCCCGGCCCGCGGTCCCCGCTTCGGGATCATCCTGGGCATCCTGCTCGCCTTGTTGTTGTGCGCCGGCGGCGGCGCCTGGTATTTTCTGGATCGGATACGGCCCGAAAAGGTCGGCCGGGCCCTCTCGGAAGCCCTGGCCCAATCCCTCGGCTTAAGCCCCTCCGTCACCCTGCGCGATTGGGTCGTGGTCGAGGAGAAGAAACCCCTCGCCGAATTGGCCCTGGTCTCGCGCGATGCCGACGTCTCCCATCGCATCGAAAGCGTACGCCTACGCAGTAAGGCGGAACTGTCCCTGCGCGCCGTCTTCCGGATCAAGGCCGGTTTCGATCTGCGCGACCCGGATACGCGCTTCGCCCTCGAGCCCGGCCTGCGCAAAGCCTATTTCGAGCTCCCCCTTCCCCGCGTGCTCTCGGCGGACATGATCCGCTACGAGGTGCTGACGGATCGGGAAGGCTGGTGGAACCGCATCGGCGAAGCGGAGAAATCCCAAGCCATGGCCGACCTGCGAACCGAAGCCTTGGCGGAAACCATGCGGGCGGGCCTTTTGCGCGAGTGCGAAAGCCGGTTGGAAGAAGAGTTGGCGGGGGTTTCCCGGCGCACGGGAGTCGAAATCGCCGTGCGTTATCGCGGCAGCTTGGCGAACGCGGATTCGTTGAAAGCGTCGTCGAACTCGCCCATGCTTCCGTAAGCGAAGCCCATCACCGCATCCCACATCGGCTTGTGCTCCATGCATAGGTACTGGAATACCCGGCCGCGCCAGGGGGCGAGGGCTTCCAGCGCGTTGCGGTAGAGCTTTTCCCGCACGGCGGAAGCATAGGTGATCTTCCCGTCGGGCGTGGTCTCGGTTTCCATCTGCAGCAGTTTGGAATGCTTGTACTTGAGGCGGAAGTCCTGGGCGAAGCCCTTGAGCAAGGTGACGCAGCCGAGGGAAATCCACAGCACCTCTTCGGCTCGGAACGACTCCAAGACCCGGGCCATGAGCCCCCGGTATTCCCCTTCCCAACCTTCGAAGTACATCATGGGATGGAAATGGAAGCCGACCTTGACGCCCTTGTCGGCGACGGCGCGGGCCGCTTCCAGGCGGCGGTCCAGGGAGGCCGTCTTATGCTCCTCGTTGGCCACGATGATCTGCGGGTTGAGTGACCAGGAGCAGCAGACGTTGGCGGGGATGTCGTTCTCCAGGATCCAGGCGACGTTGGCCGACTTGGTCTTGAGCTCGATGACGGCGTTGGGATGGGAGCGGGCGAAATCGCAGAGGTCCCGCAAGATATCGTTCTTGTTGCCCCATAAAAGGGAGTCGCTGTATTCGCCGGTGCCGATGCGATAGCGCTTGGCCGGATTGAGTTCGACTTCGGCGAGCTTGGCCTTGAGATTGGTCGGCGCCGCCACCACGGCCTCGTCGTAATGGTTCTGCAGGACGCAGTAGGAACAGGCCATGGCGCAATTGTCGACGATGTTGAGGACTTTAAGGTTGCAGCAGACCGCGCGTTCCGAAGCGGCCGGGCAGAGGCGGAAGATGCGGCCCTTGAGCTCCTTGTCGACGAAGCGGTGGGCGGGCAATTTCTCCTTGGGCGCATCGCCCGGATCCTTCGGATAGGCCTTGGGCCGCGCGGCCAGGTCCAGGTAGGCCTGCTGCCATCGGCGGAACAGGTACTCCCCCTGTTGACGCGAGTGGCCGGGCAATGGCCCCGCGAGGTCGGCATCCAGGGATGCGCGGAAGCCGGATTCGCCCCAGACGGATGCGTCGATGAGCCAATCGCCGAGGCGCTTCAATTGCTGGAAGCTGAAGCCGAAATCCCGCTCCATGCGGAAGGCCAATTCCCGATCGGCGGGAAGGAGGCGCTCCAGCACGCCGCCTTCCAGGGCGGCCAGGGTTTTATGGGTCGCCGCGTCCGGCGCGGGCCGTGTTTCCGGTGCCATGGTCGGTAAAGGTACTAAGCCCCGGCGGGATGGGCCGACCCGCCCTGCGGCTTGGAACGCCTAAGGTCTACTTCCAGGCCTTCAGGAACGCCGCTTCGTCGAAACCCACCGTGCTCTTGCTCCCGTCGGTGACCAGCGGCCGCTTGATCAGGCGGCCATTCCCCGCCAACAGGTCGAGAATCCCGCCTTCGCCTAGCTTGGGGATCTTGTCCTTGATCTTGAGTTCCTTATACTGCACGCCGCTGGTATTGAAGAACTTCTTAAGCTCCGCGCCGCTCTGATCCACGATCTTCTTCAAGGCCGGACGCGTGGGCGGGCTCTCCGTGATGTCGACGAAGGCGTACTCCCGGCCCAGCTTGGCCAGGGCTTTTTCCGCCTTACGGCAGGTATCGCATTTCTTGTAACCGTAGAAGGTGAGCATGGGATGCAAAGATAACCAAGTTGCTATTTTGGCCAGGATGGATAAACGACTCGGCCCCATCGCGAAGATGCGCACCTACCCCGAATCCCCGGTGCGCTACGAGCTGCCCATCGGCGACTCCGCGCTGCGGCTGAACGACGTGATCGGGAAGCCCGTACGCTTCCGGCATACCGGCCGCATCTTCTGCGTGAATTGCGGCAACCTGACCAAGACCAGCTTCAGCCAGGGGTATTGCTTCAAATGCATGCAGACCCTGGCGCAATGCGACATGTGCATCGTCAAGCCCGAGCTTTGCCATTTCCATCTCGGGACCTGCCGCGAGCCGGCCTGGGGCGAAAAGCATTGCATGATCGAGCATACCGTGTACCTGGCCAATTCCTCCGGCCTCAAGGTGGGGATCACACGTTCCCATCAGATGCGCACGCGCTGGATGGACCAAGGCGCGGTGCAGGCGCTTCCCATCGTCCGCGTGAAAAACCGGCTCGATTCGGGCCGGGTGGAATCGACCCTGAGCCGCCTGGTGCCGGATAAGACCAATTGGCGCGCCATGCTGAAAGGCAATTCGGAACGCGTCGATCTGAAGGCGGAGCGCGACAAGCTCTTCGCATCGTGGGGGGCCGATCTTCCGGGCGAGCGGTTGTTCGAAGAGGAATACGCCTTCGTTTATCCTGTCTTGGCATTTCCCGCCAAGCCGGCCTCGCTCAACCTGGACAAGCAGCCCGAGGTTTCCGGGGAATTGCAAGGGATCAAAGGGCAGTACCTGATCCTCAGCACCGGCGTCATCAATATGCGCAAGTACGGCGGATACGAGTTGGAATGGGAATGGGACGCTTCAGCCGCGCCGGCCGGGGGAAACCCGGCAGCGGCGGTTGCGAAAGCCGAAACCGCGCTGGTCTCCCCGGCGGGACTCATCCCCGTCGCCAAGGATCCCGCCCAGACTTCCCTATTCTAGTCCTGCCTACCATAAGCCTGCCTCGCTTTTCAAGAGCTTCCTGAAAAACCGTCCCGCTTCCCGTCTTTCCTTACGCCGCGGTTTCCGAATCGGGGTAAAATTCCGATTGCGCCCGCCACGAGGCCGCCGTACCTTTGAAGTTACCCCCCCTCTGGGGAGCCTGCGACAGCGACACAAAAACCATTCGGAGGACCCTATGCGAACCGCCTTGCTCCGGTATTGCCTTCCCGTGACCTTGGTTTTCCCCGCCCTTTCCCTAGCTTCCCTCGGATATGCCCTAAAGCATGATGCCGATCTCTATCGGACCGAAACCCTGGAGCCTCCGCCCTTGGCCTCCTTGGAAGCCGGGCAATCTGTGCGCATGCTGCATCCCGGCGCCGCCCAATCCCTCGTGGAGACCGTGGGCGGATTGAAAGGCTGGGTCCGCAACGGGGACTTGTTGGCGCTGGCGCCGGCGGGCGCGCAAAAGCATGAATTACCGAATCAGAAGGTGACCGGCGCGGGCGATGTGAACGTCAGCCCTTGGGTCAATAACGGGGCGGTGGACGCGGACATGGCCGTGGCCCCGGACCGCGCCTTCGCGGCGGAAATCATCGAGACGCTGGATAAAGAGCAGGTCGAAATGCGCCACGACGAGAATTGACCGAGCGCTCCTCGTCCTGCCGGCGGCCCAAGGCATCGACCTCGGGCCCGCCATGGGCGGTGGAGGTCGATGGTACGCCGGCCGCCGCGGGCCGGGCCCCGATGGCGACCGTCATCCCGTATTCGAAAGCCCCCAGATCGGGGGCCGAGCCCGCGAAGGGCAATCCCACGTCCTTACCCTTGCCGATTAAATGGCTGTTTGCCGACAACTTCAGGAAAGAGACGTCCGGGAGGCTGCCGTCCGGTTTGCGCGGGCCGAACACGCCGGCCGTATCCACGCTCTGGAAGTCCGATGCCGCCACGGTCAATCCGGAAATGTCCCAGGAGTTGAAGGCCGCATCGGCCCCGGTCGCGCTCGCCGTGGCGGTGCCTTGGAAAGCGACGTTGTTCCGGTAGATGCCCATCCCCGCGTCCGCGGCCTTGGCCAGGTCGTAGCCGAGCATGTTGAAGGCGACGCCGTGATTGGCGTACGCGGTATTGTTGTAATAGAAGTTGTCCACGGGTTGATGATTCTGATAGAAGCCCGCGGCCTTGTTCAGGAAGGAGATGCAGCGGCGTATGGTATGTTGCGGGATGGGATCGGGGTACTTCGCGGGAGGATTGCCCCATCCCCCGATCTTGAAACCGTTCCCGTTCCCGTCCGGCGCCGAGGTGGTGGTGCCGGGCTTATAGCCGTTGAGCGCGTTCCAACTATCCTCGATCATCACCGCCACGCCTTGGTTGATGCAGTCGAAACCGTCGTCGGAATTCCACCAGGCGCGGCAGCCGCGCAGGATGGTCGGCGGGCCCGACTTCTGGTAATGCACGCCGAAGCCATCCGCGTTCTGCCCGTTCCCCTGATCCGAAAATTCGTCATAATTGTGATGCGCATCGCAATTGAGGATAAGGTTGCCGCCGTTGCCGTAGGCCAGGAACAATCCCGCCCCCGCGTTATGGTGGATATCCAGGTTCTCGAAAATGGTATTGCTGGTCGGATTGCCCCAGATGCCGTTGCAGGATCGCTTCCCGGTCATGGGTACGTTCCGGATTTCGAGCCCCTTCAGGTACAACCAGTTCCCGCCTTCGATCCAGATGCCGGCCCCGGTGACGGTAGGATCCAGCTGCGCCGCTGAAAAATCGAGGACCGGCTTCTCGGCGCGGTAGGCCCAATAGCAGATGCGCTTGGTTTCCGAAGTCCCGCTTTTGGTCAGGTGGATGCCGGAGTTGGCCGCCGGCGTCTTGCCGATTTTATAGGTCCCGCCCCGGAGGAAAACGGTATCGCCCGGGCTCGCGGCATCCTGGGCGCGCTGCATGCTGGCGAAGGGCTTCTCTAGGGTTCCCGCGGCGGAATCATCGCCGGCGACTGCGACATAATAAACGGCGGCGCCTGCCCGACCGGCTCCCAGGACCAGGGCTCCCGCGAACAATCCCGAGGCGATGCTTTTCACCATCATTCCGACTTTCCGCGGCCCATTCCGCTTCCGTTCGGGAATCTACCCTGACCCTGCGCATAGCGGTTCCGGATTCCCGCTTGTAGCCCCCGATTGGAGCGATTGTTACCAAGTAGGCCACGCCGGCTTCGGTTTTTTGGGACTCCGAAGGCCGGTACGCATCCGAATGCGCATCTTGCGCAGTCCGCGCAGCTTTTTGCGCGCGAACCATTCCGCCTTTTCCATCCGCGCCCTGCCCTTCGCGACTATTCGTAGTATTAAGGCTATTCCGTCGATGGCATTCTATTTGCGCTCGAAGCTTGGATCTATCGAAAAAAGTGGAGCGCATCATGACCAAAAAAACTTTCCTGCCTGCCCTTTTCGCGCTCCCGTTCTTCGCCGCCTGCAGTTTCAACATGGCCACCCCGCCCGCCCGCACCGCGTTCTTCGGATCCCCGCGCGTCCTGCCCGCCAGGGAAAGCGCCGTAACGGCGGAGGGAACATCGGCCGGCGAATTGTTCGGGCCCTCTTTGGCGGGCGGCTCCCTGACCTATGAGAGGGGGCTGGGGAATCAACGCGAAATCGTGGTCACGCCGACTGCCGGCGTGATCCAGAACGAATCCGACTATCTAGGGATCTCCCTGGATATCAAACAAGGCGTCCCTGAGACCCGCAATGTGGCATTCACCTATGGTACCGGGTATCTCTGGAACGAAAATGGTCAGGCGGTTTCCGCGGAGGCCGGAACGCTGCTGGGATTCGAGAACCGTTTCTTCGTGCCCACCCTGTCCCTGATGTTTTTC
>JAEKLQ010000062.1 GCA_019509785.1 Fibrobacterota bacterium
TACGTGACTCGCGGCCGCGGGGTATCCATCCACCGCTCCAATTGCCCCGAAGGCATGCTGCTCATGAAGGATCAGGACCGCATCATTCCCGTGCAATGGAAGACCGAAGCGGGGCAGATTTTCGAAGTGGTGGTGGAGATCACGGGAAAAGACCGGCCGGATTTGCTGCGCGATATCACGGATTGCTTCTCCAAGTCCCGCATCAACGTACAGCGCGCCTCCATCGTGACGGTGCGGGATCAGGTTCGCAACCGCTTCCGCATCCAGGTCTCCGACCTGGAACAGCTGGACAAGACCATGGTGTTGTTACGAAAACTAAAGGGCATCGCTTCCGTTTCGCGGCGCCAATCGGGGTCTTGACGTGCGGAAGGGCCTCCGCGCATGATTTGGATCTGGGCGACCCTGGCGGCGACCTTGGCCGCCGCCGTGGGCGGCTTCCTCATCTGGCGCAGCACCCTCAATAAAGGGGAGCTGGCAGCGCTGGACATCTCCCTGGCCCGGCATATCACCGAACGGTTCCCGGCCGTACTGAAGCACGCCCCCGATCCCGCCTTGAAGGCGGCCAAGGCTGGCGCTGGCCTGCAGGGGAATCTGGCGCAGACCCCTCTGCATGACCTGCTGCAATACCTATCCTTGGGCCATAAATCGGGGATCCTCGAGGTGGCCAGCGGCCGGCGCACGGGCCGCATCGTGCTCAAGGACGGACGCGTGTACAAGGATTCCTACCGCGGCAAGGACGGGATGGAGGCCATGTTCATGATGCTGGATCTGGCGGAGGGGGATTTCGAGTTCTACGAGCAATCCCTCGAGGACTCCGTCTCTTTCTCGGGCCTGGAAGCGGTGGACATCATCATGCTGTGGATGGAACGCAAACCCAAGAAGAAGGCCTGAGCGCATGTTCGCCAACATCTTCATCAAGAACCGCCCCTTCTTCGGGAAAATGCGGAACCAGAACTATCAGCGGGCGCATGCCCTGTTCAAGAAACTGCAATCGCTGGCGAGGCAGAATCCCTTCCAACCCAAGGAGATGATCCGACATCTGGAGGAGTACATCGGCCAGCTGGAACTGACGAACCAGCATGCTTCGGACGCCATCCGCGGCCTCAAGCGGCGCAAGCTGGGCATGTACCGGGTGGACAAGGTGTTCGGCGTACTGGAAGAGGAGGTGGTGCTGACCTACTTCCTGGAGGAAATGATCAGCAGTTCCCGCTTCCTCAAGAAGAGGATGGAGACCGATCTCAAGATCAAGATCTACCGCGAGCGCATCAAGCGCTTCCAATCGCAGACCCCGGGCGGCAGCGGCTTCCTGGCCAACATCCTGGAATCGCTGGACGCCATGACCCAGGCGGAGTTCATCGAGATCGAGAAGCTGATCCAAATCATGGAAGAGCGTTACCGCATCGGCGACAAGTTGTTCGATATCATCCTGAACAAAGGCGCCAAGGCCGCCGAGGTTGCGCCCGCGCCCGCCGCCCCGGCGCCCCCGTCAGGGCCGGTAGGCGGATAGCATCGCTCCGGCATCGAGGACGGCCCGCCCGCCGGTTAGCTGATTCAGGAATACGAAGTTCCCGGGCCCCTCCAGGTAAGCCAACACGCCCGTATCCGGATCCCACTCCGGTCGGATGACGCTCGCGGCGGCTTCGTCGAATGCCTCACGGAAACCGCCTATGCCCGGCGGCTCCCAGCAAGGCGGAAGGCCCAGGCTTTCTTCCGATATTTGGCAAACCAACTGCGTGCCTTGGCCGTGCACGCGCACCTCCCGGGGGGAAACCAACCAGACGCTGTCCGAACCGGAGGGATCATCCACGGCGAATCCCCTCCACAGCGCGCTGTCCCCGTTGCCATGCCATTCCAGGATGGACGCCTCCAGGTTGCCGAAAGCGGCGTCCAACGCTTCCACCCGCCACGCTCCGGTCGCCAAGGACTCGAACTGTTCCAGGTTGCTATTAAACAAATGCACGGTTCCCGCCGTGTCCGCGTAGATGGCCCGGTACCCGTTGGCGGTGATGGCCGGCTTGGCCGTGTCCACGCAAGTGCCTGCGGGGCCGGAAAAGCCCGCCGGGTGCACGGAAACCGGCGTTCCCGAATCGCAGGCGAAGAACCACTCCGGGAATGTCGGGGCGGCGCTGACCGGTAAATCATCCAAGGTCCGTACTTGGCCCGTCTTCCGATCGAGGAGCGCGAATCCAATCTTGGGCCAGGGAGCCGTATCGGGCGGATTCACGACCTGCCAGGTCTCCAGTTGCAGAGCGATGGCCGAATCACCCAGCAGGGTGAAGTCGAGAATGCGATAGCCGGCATGGCCCGCGGCCAATCCCGAGGGGAAGATGCCGCATCCGGACAACAGGGTTAGGGCGCCGCCCAAAAGGGCCAAGGCGATTAGAGTCGCGGGCGCAAGCCCCGTTCTCGCTATGGACCAATTGGTCCTGACTATGGATTTTCTTATAGGAATCGCGAGTTTGGATTTCATGGCGCAGTCCGGCGAGCTCCTTGGAAATGTTACTTCCCTCGGGGAGGGCGGGCATGCGTCTCTTGGGACATTCGCGATTATTGCATCCGCATGTGCGGATTCTTGCGCCCGTGTGTCCGGATCCCCGCCATTCCGCATCCGGATTCCTCCGGATTTGCGCGGGTAGGCGTCCCACCCTTGGCCCTGGGCGCGAATTTTGCTAATTTGGTCGGCTCATTTTAAGCAACTTTACCTTGGAACATAGCCATGAGACCTCTCGATAACCTCCGGAATATCGGCATCAGCGCCCACATCGATTCGGGCAAAACCACCCTGACCGAGCGCATCCTGTTCTACACCGGCATGATCCACCAGATCCACGAGGTGAAGGGCAAGGACGGCGTAGGCGCGACCATGGATTCCATGGATCTGGAGCGCGAACGCGGCATCACCATCCAGTCGGCGGCGACCCGCGTGAAGTGGACCAAGACCCCGTACTATCTGGATCCCAAGGAAGCCGGCGGCACCCACATCAATATCATCGACACCCCCGGGCACGTGGATTTCACCATCGAGGTGGAACGCTCCCTGCGCGTGCTGGACGGCGCCATCCTGGTGTTGTGCGGCGTTTCGGGCGTGCAATCGCAGTCGATCACCGTGGATCGCCAGATGCGCCGGTATTCCGTTCCGCGCGTGGCCTTCATCAACAAGTTGGACCGGTCGGGCGCGAACCCGTACCGCGTCACCGAGCAGCTGCGCGAGAAGCTGAACCATAACGCCGTGATGGTGCAGATTCCCATCGGCGTGGAAGACAAGCATGCCGGCCTCGTCGACCTTCTGACCATGAAGGCCTATACCTTCCATGGCCCCAACGGCGAAGAGATCAAGGAAGTACCGATCCCGGACGACCTCCAGGCCACCGCCAAGGAACGCCGCACCATCATGCTGGACGCGCTGACCAACTTCTCCGATGAGCTGACCGAGCTCATCCTCGAGGACAAGGAAATCCCGCTCACCATGCTGAAGGACGTAATCCGCAAGGCCACCATCGAGATGAAGCTGACCCCCGTGTTCATGGGTTCGGCTTTCAAGAACAAGGGCGTTCAGCTCTTGCTCGACGGCGTGACCGATTTCCTGCCGTCGCCTTACGACGTGTCGAATTACGCCTTGGACATCACCACCAAGAGCGAAGAGAAGATCGAGATGTATTCGGACGCGACCAAGCCGTTCGTCGGCTACGCGTTCAAGCTCGAAGAAGGCCGTTTCGGCCAGCTGACCTACCTGCGCGTCTATCAGGGCCGCGTGGACAAGGGCAAGCCCATCTACAACATGTCGACCAAGAAGAAGCATAATGTGGGCCGCCTGGTCCGCATGCATGCCAATGAAATGGGCGAAATCCAGTCGGCGGAAGCCGGCGATATCGTGGCCCTTTTCGGCATCGATTGCGCGACGGGCACGACGTTCACCGATGGCACGTTGGAAGTCAATATGACCTCCATGCACGTGCCGAACGCGGTTATCGACTTGGTGATCGAAGCCAAGAACCGCGATCACTTGGCCAACCTCTCGAAGGCGCTCAACCGCTTCACGAAGGAAGATCCCACCTTCCGCGTGAAGCTGGACGAGGAGTCGGGCCAGACCATCATCTCGGGCATGGGCGAGTTGCATCTCGACGTGTACATCGAGCGCATGCGCCGCGAATACGGCGTGGAGCTTACGACCGGCCGCCCCCAGGTGGCTTATCGCGAGACCATCACCCAGCGCGCCGAGTTCAACTACTCGCATAAGAAGCAGACCGGCGGCTCGGGCCAGTACGCCCGCGTGGCCGGTTATATCGAACCGACCCAAGACACCGTGGACGAGGAAGGCCAGACCGTGCCGGCCCCGGACTACGAGTTCGTGGACGATATCGTGGGCGGCGTGATTCCCCGCGAATTCATCCCGTCTTGCGACAAGGGCTTCCAGGCCTGCTTGCCGAACGGTTCCATCATCGGATTCCCGATCGTGCGCGTGCGCGCGGCCATCAACGACGGCAACACCCATCCGGTGGATTCGTCGGATATCGCTTTCCAGCTGGCGGCCCGCGGCGGTTTCCGCGAGGCCTATGCCCGCGCCAAGCCCCAGATCCTCGAGCCCATCATGAAGCTCGAAGTATCGACGCCAACGGAGTTCCAGGGTTCGGTCATGGGCCAGGTGAACCAGAAGCGCGGCCTCATCACGGGATCCACCGAAGAAGCCAACTTCACCATCATCAACGCCGAAGTGCCGCTCTCCGAAATGTTCGGATACGCCACCGACCTGCGGTCGCTGACCCAGGGCAAGGCCGAGTTCACGATGGAATTCCTGAAATACGCCCCGGTGCCCAAGAACGTGGGCGAGGAGCTGATCAAGAAGTACGCGTCGAACGCCGGCAAGCGGCTGGAGTAAGGCGCGGCCCGCAAGGGCCGGAAAAGCCAAGACCTTGGCCCGCGGGAAACCTGGGGGCCGTGGGAAACGGAGGGACGGTCTTAGGACCGTCCCTTTTGCGTTTACGCCCTCCGATCGTACGCCGAAGCGTTGGATCGGGCCGTCCCGGTAATCGACCAATTTCCCTGCTGATTTGCAGCTTGGCGGCGCTACAATAACGATGGCCGTAGCGTCCTAAATCCAGCTCCGTTGGAATTGCCATGCGGTCGATTTACGAAAGGCATCCTCATGAAATTGCCCTTCTCTTCCCGGTCTACCGCATGGATGCTTTTCCTGTTGCCAGCTTCGATCGCCCAAGCCGCGACCCTGACCGTTTCCAAAGACGGACGCGGGGCTTTTACCACCGTCCAGGCCGCCGTGGATAGGGCCGGAAAGCGCGATATCGTCTTGATCCTCGATGCTGCCGTTTACCCGGAACAAGTCACGATCGACAGTACCAAGAACGGGCTGGAGTTGCGTTCCAGCGATCCCACCGCGACCGCCAAACCGACCATCCGCTACCAGGACGTCATCCATCAGCATCCCAAGACATGCCAAGAAGCCCTGAATGCGGCCACCATCGATTACGAGGAAAACGGCGCCCTCCGACTCATCGGGACTACGAACGTCAGCTTGGATGGCATCGCCGTGGATGGCGGAGGTCCGGCGCCTTTCTCTAACCCTAACGTCTGGGGCAACGGGGTTTCCTGTACGGGGACCCTCTATCCGCTTTTCCACGGCAACGCCGCCCTGGTCCTATCCCGGACTTCCCAAACCAGCGTCCGGGATTGCGCTTTCACCAACGCTTTTTTCGGCGTGTGGGTGCGTGACTACAACCTGATCGGGGCTTTTTCCGACTTCCCGCAAAACAGCGCCACGGCCTGGGCGCCCTCGCCGCCGGGATTCGCGGGAACGGGAGGGCATCTATTCGAGAACGACCTTTTCGCAAATAATTCCTTCGGAGCCGCCGGAGCCGAGCTGTATGGATTGCCTAGCACCTTCCGCAACAATTGGTTTTTCGCCAACGGACATACCACGCAGTCCACCGCGAAAGCGGTCTACCAAATGCCGGATGGCAGCAATTATCCCGGGGGCGCCTTCTACTTTTCCGGGGATTTGCTCTGCCCGTGGATCATCGAGCATAATACTTTTCAAAGCAATGCCATGATCTTCTGCGGCGGCTACCGGCCCAACGGGCCGCATCTGGCGCAGGCCAATTTGATCGGGCCGCCTTTGCGATACTCATCCTTGGACACTGTATTCGGCGCCCCTTTCCAGGAAACCTTTGGGCAGGTCTGGAAGGGCCTGCGGTGTAATCTGGTGGCGGGGCAAGTGATCCCTCCCGAAAAGTACGCTTGCAAGGTCCAGTTTTCCGCTTACGACAGCGTGGCCGCGAAGAACATCTCTGTTGATACCATTGTCGCCAATTGCGGTAATTTTCCGGTGATGTACTACATGCCCTATCCGGAAACCCGGTCCGATACGATCGGGCGGGATCTGGTTTCCGGGAACCGAACCTTCCACGTCGTGAAAACCATTCCGCGTGGCGGGCCCACGGCGCTGTTGTTGGACACCGCCTTCGGGGTCGAAGCCTCGCGGCTGATGGCCAACCACTGGTGGGAACCCAGCTTCGCGGGGATCGATCCCGCCGCAGCCGGATTCCTGGAACCGCAATGGCCCGCTTCGGTCCCTGCGGATCTGCGGCCGACCGATGCGCCTTATCGCAACGTGCGCGGCGAAACGGCCCTGCCCGGCCGCATTCCCTTGGCGGATCAAGCCGCTTCCGCCCTGCGCGTGATCCCGGTAGGGCCGGCGGTGGAAGTGGGGGGAGAGTTGGAGCTTTCCTTCGAGATCCAAGCCCCGGAAGCGACCTCGGACCTTCAGGTGGCGAATCTGGTTCCCGTGCAAATCAAATCCTTGATCACGGACGGTTTCGGTTACACGCGCAGGATAGCGGACTCCATGACGTTTTACCCGGCCTCTCTCCCCTCCGCGACCCTCCAGGCGGGATTCAACCGCATCCGCTTGGCGCGGCCTTGGTCGGCGGGCGGGATGGGGTTGGCGCAAATGCTGGTGCGAGGTAGGCTCTCCGACGGCAAGCCGGCTTACGGCAATTGGACCGCCTTCCCTTGCGGGATCATCCGGAAGGAGATCGGCATCTCTCTCGGGGGAACATCGGGGACCGGTCCCATGGACGCTCCCGCGAGCGGCAAGATGGAAATCGCTTTGACCCTACCGGCCAATCTGCCGGCGTCAACCAAGATCCTCCTGATCCGGCTTTCCGGACAGCCGATCTTGCGCGTTCCGACCTCCGGCGATCCGGTCACCTTGGGATGGATGAATTCCTCGGCGGATCCTATCCCGGTTCTTTTACCTGGCGATCCGGCCCAACTGCGTTACGATGGGGTGATCGCCATCAGCGATCCCCCAGGCTATACCGGACTGTCGCCTTTGCTGCGTTATCCCGGGGCCTTGGCCGGTGCGGCGCCCGCCAAGCCACGGTTTCGATCGGGGTCCCGCAGCGGCAGACTCGATGCCCTAGGCCGCCGGCTCCCGCCCTTCCGTCACCGGACGCCGTCCACGCCGGTCTTCGCGCCGCGGCAATCCGGCCGCCTTTAGCAAGGCGGCCTGCTTCCGGAAGCTTCGATGTAGCGCCGATGCCAGAGCGCGAAATTGTAGAGGTACCACAGGTGATACCCTTGCGAGCGCGCCGCATACCCTTCCACGGCGCGGAAATCGATCAGTCCGGTGCGCTTGCAGAACGCCCCTAATTCCTCCCGCATCGTATTCCCAAGGCGCCGCAGGGCCCATTCATCCATAGGCCTACCCGTCTTCGGCATTTTCCGGTCGAGAATCCCGTCGGGAACCAGGCCGCGGAGAGAGGACTTGAGCAGGGATTTCAGTTCGCCTCCCGAGGCCTTCAGCCCGGCCGGAATCCCCATCGCGAACTCCACGAACTTGTGGTCGAGAAAAGGCAGGCGCGCCTCCAGACCCGCGCCCAGGCCCATCTTGTCCACCCGCATGAGCAGTAGTTCCGGCACGCGAAGGTTGAGATCGAGGTAACTCATCCAATTGATGGGCGCGGTATCCCAAGCCTTAGCCAGGAAACGTTCGTGGATAGGGCGCAGCACCTCCCAAGAGGTGAGTCCCGCGAATTTGGAATTCAGCCGTGGCCCGAGCAGGCGCATCTTTTCGGCTTGGCCGAATTTATCCTCGCCTCCCCAGAAAACCGGCAAGCCTTCGGCGCCGCGCCGCAACCATTCGGTATAGTCGGCGTTCCCCTTGCCCAGCAAGCGCAAGGCGGAAATACCCAACCCTTTCAGGGCGCGCGGCACCGGCCAAGCGTCCAGGCGCTGTAGTCGCAGCGCGCGCTTCCAGGACGGATAGCTACAGAAGAGTTCATCGGCCCCTTCGCCTATTTGGCAAACCGCGACGCCGTTGTCCCGGGCCAGCTTGCCGGCGTAATACAGCAGCGCGCACATCGGGTCGGCGATAGGTTCGTCTTGCAGCCGTGTCAAGGCGGGCACGAAATCGATCAGATCCTCCACGGACAAAAAGCGTTCGTGGTAGCGTGCTCCCGCTTGTTCCGCCATGCAGCGGGCATAGCCGGTTTCGTCGCTATAGGAACTGTTTTCCCCATGGAACCCGATGGTAAAGGCCCGCATCGCGCGCTCTTCGCCCTCGGAAAACAGCGCCGCGTTGGCGCCGGAATCCACCCCTCCCGAAAGCATTACGCCCACGGGCGCATCGCCTTCCTTTTGCGCGCGCACCGCATCGCGCAGGTGCTCCAGAAGGCGGCGGCGGATCTCTTCGACCGGCGTTCCCGTCAAAGGTTTCGCATGGTCCCATACGTCCCAATATCGCCGTTCGATGATTTGGCCGTCTTCCCGGATGCGCAACCAGGTCCCGGGCGGAAGCTTACGGATCCCTTCGAAGAAGGTTTCGGGAGCCGGGGAAGCCTGGAAACTCAGGTAATGGAAAAACGCCGTTTCGTTCAGGGCCCGCGGCTGTCCCGGATCCTCCAGCAGGGCTTTGATCTCCGAGGCGAAATTGAGACGGCCATGGTGGAGGCTATAGTACAGGGGCTTGATGCCGATCCGGTCCCGGACCAGCCACAGTTCGCGTGAGCGTCCGTCCCAGAGAGCCATAGCGAAGGCGCCGCGGAATCGGTGGAGGCATTCGATCCCCCATTGCTCGAAGGCGCGCAGGATGACTTCCCGATCGCCCCGATCGGTTTTCCAGCGGTGGCCGCCGAGGGCGATGAGTTCCTGTCGGATATCGGCATGGTTGTAGATCTCGCCGTTGCAGGCCAGGCAAATCGATCCGTCCTCGCTGCGCACCGGTTGCCCAACGCCGGCGGAAAGACCGATTCCGGGCGGGCCGTTATGGGCCATCCCGATCATCCCGTCCGGCGCGATCCAATCGGCTCCGTCGTCGGGACCTTGGCGGGGCATGGCACCGCGCATGTGCGCAAGATGCGCATGCGTAACCCGGAAGCTACCTGATGCGAAAGCGAGGGACCCGGAGATGCCGCCCATGGCTCAGGTTTTCCCGGTCGGGGAGGGCAGCGCGGGCATCAGGATAGTTTAACAAATATCCGCGGGGAACCAGGAAAAATTGTCTAAATGGAAGGAAGGGATTCAACCCTTCCGGAACCATTCGTTCAGGTCCTTCCCCGTCGGCGGGGCCAGCCGCCTGGCTTCGATGCCCATCGCCGTCAGCCGTTCGATGGCCTTGGCCGCCCCCGTGTCCCCGGGACCGTCGGGATCGAAGGCCACGTGCACGGACTTATTCCGGAAGAGCGGCGCCCAGGCGGCCTTGAAGTTGGCGGCTCCCGGCACGCCCACCGAGGGAAAGCCTTGCTCAAGCAGGGTGAGCGTATCGATGACCCCTTCGCACAGGTAGATCTGCCCCGGTTCCCCGTCGAGCAAGCGCGAGTTGTAGGGCAGGGGAATATGGCCCGCCAGGGAAAGTTCCTTCGGCATGGGGCTCCTAGTCCCCGCACCCATCGCACCTTGGCCTTTGACCCCCGAGCCTTTCGGACCCGGTCCCTTGGATCCCGCCGCATCGGTTTCGATGGCGCGGGCCTGCATGTACACCGCGCGTCCGGTGATGTCGTAATAGGGGAAGAGCAGCACGTGCCGGTAGAAGCGCAAATGGCCGGCCGCATTGAAGAACCCCATGCGCACCAGATCGTCGAGGCCGAAAGCGGCTTCGAGCTTACGGCTGATAGCCGCGTAATCGTCGATCATGCGCAGACGCTGGGCGTCCCAGGTCCGTTTGAAAATGCGGCGTTTGGCCAGATAGCGGCCCGCCGCGCCGCCCACCGGGGCGCAGGCTTCGAGCAAGGCGGCCAGGATGCGCTGCCGCAAGGCTTCCGCCTCCGCCTCTTCGGTTTCCGTCGGCAACGCGGAGGGCGATAGGACCTCGGAGGGGGACCTGGACAACGGCGGAATCGAAGCAGGTAAGCCGGAGGACGGTAACGCGGATGGTACCTGGACCGGGGATTGCCCGGTGCCCGGTGTAGGCTGGACGGGAGAAGGCCGCGATGACGGGGAAGAAGGGGATGGTGCGGCGCCTAGGAAGGCTAGCGCATCCTTGAAGGAACAACCGCGCGCCAACTTGACCAGATCGATGACGTCGCCCTTCACGTCCGGGCAGACCCAGCATTTGAATTGGTCCCGGTCCGTCCATATGGAGACCGAAGGGGTACGATCGCCGTTGGCATGGTTCTCGGGCCTGAGGCAGCGGATGCGCCCATGCTGGACGGGGATGCCCAGATCGCGTAGCACGTCCAGGATGGGGTGGGCGGCCTTTACGGCCTCGATGTCCGCCTTGGCCATGATGCCCTAAAGGTATATTTGTGCGATGCCTCTCGCCCTTCGCGAAAACGTCCCCCTGGCTCCCCTCATCTCCTTCAAGGTCGGAGGCCCGGCCCGATGGTTCTGCGAGCCCGCCACCGCATCCGAATTCGCCGAGGCCATGGCTTGGGCCAAGCAGCGCGGCCTCGAGACATTCATCCTGGGCAAAGGCACTAATCTGGTCTTTTCGGACCGGGGATTCCCGGGCCTGGTCCTTTATACGGGGCGCTCTTTCACCCATATCGAGTGGAACGGGAACCATGTGATGGCCCAAGCCGGTGCGCTTCTGCATACCGTGGTCATCCAGGCGGTCGCGAAAGGCATGGACGGCATCCAGCACTTGGCCGGGATCCCGGGGACCATGGGCGGAGGGACCTATATCAACGCCGGCGCGTTCGGCCAGGAGTTGAAGGACGTCATCGTCAAGGTCGTTTCCACCACCCGGGACGGGACGCTCGTGACCCGCAGTAATGCGGAATGCGGTTTCGCCTACCGGCATTCGATCTTCTTCGGCCTGGACGAGATCATCCTGGGGACGGAACTGGCCTTGGTGCCGGGGGATGGGGAAAGCTTGAAAGCGGAGATGCATGAGACCCTGCGCAAGCGCAAGGAGAAGCAACCCTTGCAACTACCAAACGCAGGCAGCATGTTCAAACGGCCGCCAGGGCAATTCGCCGGGGTCCTCATCGAACAAGCGGGCCTCAAGGGCTTACGCATCGGCGGGGCCATGATCTCCGAGAAGCACGCCAACTTCACCGTCAATGCCGGCGGGGCCACCGCCCAGGACATCCACGACCTCTCTTCCGAGGTGATCCGCCGCGTCCGCGAGCAGAGCGGCACGACCTTGGAGCGCGAGGTCATCTTCATCGGCGAATTCCTGCCCTGGCCCCGGTAGCCGTCCCATGGCCCCCGACGTTTCCGTCATCATCCCCACCTTCGATCGCGCCGCCCTCCTGCCGCGGGCCCTCGCATCGGCGCTGTCGCAAATCGGCCCTTCCCTCGAGGTGATCGTCGCCGACGACGGATCCGCCGACGCCACGGCCGAGGTTCTCGCCGGATTCTCTTCCGATCCCCGCCTACGGGTATTGTCATTGGCCCATGGAGGCGTCTGCCGCGCCCGCAACGCCGCGGTCGCCGAGGCGCGCGCCCCCCTCCTCGCCTTCCTCGATTCCGACGACGAATGGTTGCCCGGAAAATTAGAGGTCCAATGCGCCCTGTTGCGGAAAACAGGCCTGGCCATCTGCCAAACGGAGGAGATCTGGATCCGCAACGGCGTGCGCGTCAATCCGCCCTCCCATTACGTGAAGCGCGACGGCGACCTTTACGACCTGTCCTTAAGGCATTGCCTGATCACCCCGTCGTCGGTGATGATGACCCGCGACTTATATGCGAACGCCGGGGGATTCGATCCCGATTTCCCGGCCTGCGAGGATTTCGAGTTCTGGCTGCGCATCGTCCCGTACCATCAAGTCGGGCTTATCCCCAAGCCGTACCTGGTGCGCTACGGTGGCCATGCCGACCAGTTATCCACGCGTTACCCCGCCCAGGACCGCTTCCGAATCCGCGCGATAGCATTACTATTGGAACGGAATAACCTGGGACCGGAACGGCGCGCCCGGGCGCTGGAGGCCTTGGAGGAAAAATTGGGGATTTATGAGGCAGGCTGCCGCAAACGCGGGAATGGGGAAGGATTGGCTTGGGGCGCGGCCATCCGCACCGCCATCGGCGGCATTGCTACTAATGGCACCGGCACGATTCCCGGCGTAACCCCTTGATTCCTAAGGCTTGCCAAGGGCTTCCGCAATTGTTCTTTTGGTCTGCCTCTCGAAGGAGTCGACATGAGCAAGAAGCATTTTTTCCTCTTCGATTTCCTGCTTCCCCTGGCCGGCATCGTTTCCATCGGCCGCTTCCTGGCCCAGCGCTTCGACGGCGCCCTGTTCCATCGCGTCGACACCATGCGCGCCTTCGGGATCGGATTCTGGTTCGCCCATAGCGATCTACGCGCCACCCTATGGGACTATTCCTGGATCGTCTTCGCCTTCATCCCCGCGGCCATCTGGCTGGTGTGGTGCCGCATCAATCTCGAACATGATTACTTGCAGAACCGCCGCAGGCTCGATAGGCCCATCTTCAAATTCTTCCAGGCCCTATTAGGTTGGATCGAAGGCGGAAAAGGTCCGGGCCAAGGGCCTGACGGCCTGATGCCGATCGGACAAGGGCCGGCTTTCCAAGGGCTGGGCGGCGCTAACCGGTCCGGTTCGGATTTGGAAAAGCGCCTCGCGCAATCCCATGATCATATCCATCGTCTCGAAGCCGAGTTGGCCGCCTTGCGCGCCCAATCCCAATCCGAATGGCCCGATGACGTAATGCCGCCGGCCCGCCGCCAAGGCTGAACGGCCTTCCCTCTTTCCGGCCTCCGTTTATCCAGCGCCCCGATTCGGGGCCGTTGCCCTGGCAATTCCCGCCCGATTTCACTAATGTAAAGACCCATGTCCTTATCCATACAAGCAATCGAATTCGACGGCCTGGAAGCGATCGAAATCCTCACTTCCAAAGCCCGCATGATCATCGTCACCGCCCTCGGTCCCCGCATCGCCTGGTTCGGGACCCGCAAGGGCCGCAACCTTTTGTTCTGGGATTACGATCGCAAATACAAGCGCGGCGCCTGGCAATTGCTCGGCGGCCATCGCGTATGGGCCATGCGCCCCCTGGGCGACGAGTCCGAAGAGACCTATGCCGACGACAACGGCGCTTGCAGCGTGCGCGTCAGCGCCCGCGCGGTCGAGGTCCGGGGCGCGGCCCATCCCGCCTTCAAGATCGCCAAGACCATCAGCGTGAAGGTCCTGGCGGACGATACCTTCATCATCGATGACCGTCTCACCAACTCCTCCGAGATGATCTGGTCGGGCGGCGTTTGGGGCCTCACTTGCACCTTGCCCAAGTCCAATACCCGCTATGGCATCCCCCTGGGCCGCGAAGGCGAGTGGGATATGTTCGTGGTCGGCTACCCCAAGCGCTGGGGCGGCGGGCAGACCGCGCGCGTGGACGATTCCGCCGTGCGCATGACCGAGGATTGCATGCTCATCTCCGGCAAGGGCCGCATCAGCAAACGCATGGTCCAGGCGCCGCAGGGCGTGATCGGCATGACCGATCCCGGCGAGAAGATCAGCTTCATCAAGCATTGCGAGTACGCCGACGGGGCCATGTACCCGATGGGCTGCAACGTGGCCTTCTACGCGGGCAAGAACAACTTCATGGTGGAAATGGAATTCATGGGCGGATGCCAGAGCGTACTGCCGGGCCAGACCCTGGGCATGCGCGAGACCTGGATGTTGCGTAAGCCGGTGGATTGGGCGCGCCTGAAGGGCCCGCTCCCGCTGAAGTAGCTCGGGGGGGGCGCGCCGGCCCGGCCGGCGGGGCCGACGACCGCCGTAACCGGAACGTTACCCTGCATTCACAAGGATATGTCCACGGCCCAGGCCGGCTCGCGGCTGAAGTCCATGGCATCGAAGCGCAGGAAGGCCGACCAGAAGGCGGGATGGCCCGAAAAGGCCAAGGTCTTGAGGGAAAGGCCGAAGCCGACTTCCCGCGAGGTCGCCCATTGGATCATGCTTCCGAATCCGTCGATGCGGGGAGAAAGTCCCGGGGCCGGATCCCAGGGCCCGGTAGCGAAGGCCCCCGATCGTTCCCGGCCCTGTGCGGATAAACCGCTTGGAGTGCCCGGGCCTTGATCCTTGAAGCGGGCCATCTCGCGGTATTCCAGGGTGGGGTAGACCTTGTCCAGGTACAATCCGGCCCCGCCGCGCGTCCCGAGCTGCATCCCTAAGGGAACGGCCACATAGGCATGCGCTCCGCCGTACAGCCAACGCTTGGTCGTATCCGCGAACTCCTCCGTATGGTACAGGCTTCCGTCCAGGAACAGGATGCGGGCCATGCTGGCGTATAGGGTGGCTCCCGCGTCCGCGCTCCATTCGGGCACTCGCGGACCGACCCGGGGCGGCATCCCGCCTTGGGCGAAGGCGGTAATCCCTTTCACGATCCCATCCGTCCCATCCTGCAGATCATGGAAATCCAACCTGCCGCGGAAGCCGAGAAAGCGATCGGAGCTATGGCTCCCTCCCAACCCGTCTTCGGCGAAATCCTGCTCCATCAGCCCCAGGCCCGAGACCATCCAATATTGGGTCAGCCGAAGGTCCGCCCCCAGGTAGGCGGAGAGCTCCGACTGCCAATAGGTCGTCTTGAGGGTATCCGAGGTAAAGTCGGGGAAATCGAAAGCCTGGTACGATCCGCCCGCTACGATCACCGGCAGGAAAGCGCGGACGCGCAGGTCCAGATCGGTCCGATCGAGATGCATCGGGCCCTCGTACCCCAACGGCTGCGAAAGGCCGAGATGGGCCTGCATGTCCATGACCCCGTTGGGGTTGGTCCAATACAGCCCTACGATACCCAAGGCCCGGCTGCCGGCCGCGGCGGAAACGGTGTGTATCGTCCCTTCGCTATCGAGATCGGTTTCGCGGAATCCGCCCTGGCGTTCGATGCCCAGGGACAGGTCGTAGCCCAGGAGCGACAGGCGGGAATGGTCATAGGAATCGGCCTCGAATTCGACCTGCTTCGGCGCGGACCATCCCGGCGTGGACAGCTCCACGAAGAAGGGCGGGGGCTGACCGAGGGCCGGCGCGCGGGCCAGGCGGAAACCGGCGGGGCCGTAGGCCGAAACCCATAGTCCGTTCCGGGCGGGGAAGGGATGGAAGACGCCTCCGTCGGCATGGGTCAGGCGCGTAACCGTTCCTTCCGCCAAGGCGTAGGCATCGAATGCGCCCGCGTAGTCGGCGGAAAAGTAAAGCGTATCGCCGCTCCAATGCGGATCGACCTCGTCCTGCGGCGAATCGGCCAAAGGCGTGAGCTCAAGCGATGCCAGATCCAACTCGCGGATATCATTGCCGAAGCCGGAAGTGGTTCCCAGGGTTAATGAACCGGCGGTCCGGCCGGGCGCCAGATCGGTGATCTCGATGCTGTCCGGCGCCGCGTATACCGTGGTCCAACCGGTCGCCTCGATGCGCACGATGCTGGTGCGGCCGCTTTGGTTGCGAAGGCCGTACACCTTGCCTCCCGCGCCGCAGCCCCGGATCAATCTCGCGCCCGAAGTCAATTTCCGGATGTCCGCGGTTTTCAAATCGTAGCCATATAATTCGGAGAGTTGATCCCCTTGCGAGTAGGCATAACGGGTGGCGGTGAAGTAAGCCATGCCTCCCGCCAAATCCAGGCTTATCGAAGAGGCGTACCGGAACAATTTATCGGCATGGCCCTTGGGATCGCCGAGGAACAAATCGTCATCCCCGTTATCATTGTCGCGCGACGACAAGTAGAGATACCGCCCATCGCCCAACGGCGTAGGAAAGGTCTCGACCGCGTAGGGCCCGGCCGGCGCGGGCAGGACGTAAGTCCCGTCCCCGGCGGGATCGTAATGGGACTGGGCCTCCAGGCCCTTGCGCCATTCGCCGTAGAGATCGGCCAGGTCCTTCCCGAAAGCCTCCTTGAAGGCGCTACGCCAGCCCGATCGATTGGCGGCTTCGAGGTAATGGTTCAGGGTTCCCGGACCGTAGGTGGACGCGAGCCAGGAAACCAGGGCAAAGCCCTGGGCGTAGATCATCTCGTTGCGGCGCGAATCCCAGGCGAAGCCCTTCAGCTCGGCGGGGCTCAGCAATTGCCCCGAAGCGGCCGCCACCCGCAGTTCCATGCGCCTGCGGTTGTCCAGCGTATCGAAGCCGCACATGGTGGCCGCGTACTGCGCCAACCCCTCGGCCAGCCAGGGCGGGACGCGTCCCCATTCCCATTGCAATTGCTCTTCGAAGCGCGAAGGCCCGCGCCCGAACCAGGCATGGAAAAGGCTCCAGCCCAGGAAGCGCGAGTCCTCGCCCATCTTGCGCAAGGTGAACACGTGGCCGATCTCGTGGGACATCACGTTGGGAAGCCAACGCGTGCGGCCCCGCAAGGCGAACTCGGCCGAACGCATATAGATGACCACCCATTCCTGCGGCGCGTATGCCGAACCATTGGCGTAATCCTGCTCGTCCAGGAACACCATCTGGATGCGCCCCGGCGGTTGGAACTCGAAGACGCGCGCTTCCTTGGCCCAGCATGATTCCGCCAAGGCCGCCAATTGCGGCAGGATCTCGCTTTTGGACGCGTCGATGGTCAGGGAGAAATGATCGCTGAACCCCGTGACGCGCGGGATACCCGGGCGCAAAGCGGACGCCGGCGCGGCCGCCAAGAGGGATAGGGCAAGGGTCGAAAAGGCTAGGAACGGTCGCGGGTGAAGCAAGACCCAATCTTAGCAACGCTTAGGGGCCGGGCGCAAGGTGGACGCAGGCGCGGACCGCGCCTGGAATCCGCGTATCATCCGGCTTCAATTTTCCTTGAGGACTTGGAATCCGGCTTCCGCTTCGGTCAGGTCGACCTTCTTGCGGTCCAGGCGCACGGCCACCCAATTCCCCTGCCGACGCTCCACTTCCATGATGACCGCCTTGAAAGGGCCGGAGCCTCCCCCGGCTCCATACCGGAAGCGCGTGCCTTCCCATCTTTCCGACGGCACGCCTTTGCCTTTCAGGTAGTCTTCCGCCAAGCGCGCCAGATCGGCGGGCTGGAAATGATCGCAATCGCCTTGCATGGGTCCTCCGGATGGAAAGATATCAACGATTCAGCCAATGCCGCAAACCATCCGCCCCCGTAAACGACCTTCTCTCGACATTATTCCTCTAGCCCGGCCCAAACTATATCTTCAGGATAAGACGAGGGCCGGAGGAGGCAGTATGGCGGACGCGAACCCGGATCACGGCGACAAACCCCTTTGGTACCGTGAAGCGGTCATCTACCAGGCCCATGTGAAAAGCTTCCAGGACAGCAACGGGGACGGCGTGGGCGATTTCCCCGGCCTCACCCGCCGCCTGGGATACCTCGCCGACTTGGGGGTCACCGCCCTCTGGATCCTCCCCTTCTATCCCTCGCCCCTCCGCGACGACGGCTACGACATCGCCGATTATACCGGGGTCAATCCCGCCTACGGCACCCTCGACGATTTCAAAGCCTTCCTGGACGACGCCCACCGCCGCGGCATCCGCGTCATCACGGAGTTGGTGATGAACCATACCAGCGACCAACATCCCTGGTTCCAACGCGCGCGCCGCGCGCCGCCCGGCAGCCCCGAACGCGATTTCTACGTGTGGAACGAAACCCCGGACAAGTACCGGGAAGCCCGCATCATCTTCAAGGACTTCGAGTCCAGCAACTGGACCTGGGACCCGCTGGCCAAGGCCTATTATTGGCACCGCTTCTATTCGCATCAGCCCGATCTCAATTTCGAGAATCCCGCTGTCGAGAAAGCCATGCTGGAAGTGCTGGACTTCTGGATGGACATGGGCGTGGACGGCTTGCGCCTGGACGCCGTGCCCTACCTGTTCGAAGCCGAAGGCACCAACTGCGAGAACCTGCCCGCCACCCATGCCATTCTGAGGCGCGTGCACGCGCATATCCTGGAACGCTACGGCGCCGAACGCATGCTCCTGGCCGAAGCCAACCAATGGCCCGAGGACGCGGTTTCCTATTTCGGCAAGGGCGACGAATGCCAAATGGCTTTCCACTTCCCCTTGATGCCGCGCATGTTCATGGCCCTGCGCATGGAAGAACGCTTCCCCATCACCGACATCCTGGAGCAAACCCCGGACATCCCCGGCAATTGCCAATGGGCCCTCTTCCTGCGCAACCACGATGAGCTCACCTTGGAAATGGTCACCGACGAGGAGCGCGACTACATGTACCGCACCTACGCGCGCGACAAGGAGGCCCGCATCAACCTGGGCATCCGCCGCCGCCTGGCGCCGCTGGTGGACAATGATCGGCGCCGCATCGAACTCCTGCACATCCTGCTCTTCTCCATGCCCGGCACCCCGGTATTCTATTACGGCGACGAAATCGGCATGGGCGACAACATTTTCCTGGGCGACCGCAACGGGGTCCGCACTCCCATGCAATGGAGCCCCGATCGCAACGGCGGCTTCTCCTCCGCCCATCCCCAGCGCCTTTACCTTCCCCTCATCCTCGATCCCGACCATCATTACGAGTCCGTGAACGTCGAGAACCAGGAACGCAATCCCTATTCGCTCCTCTGGTGGATGCGCCGCCGCCTGGAGCTTCGCCGCCGATTCCCGGTCTTCGGATCCGGCAAGCTGGAGTTCCTGCACCCGGACAATCCCAAGGTGTTCGCTTTCCTGCGCCGCCATGGCAAAGGGGGCGTCGGCGCCGACGTCCCGGACGGCGACGTGGTCCTGGTCGTGGCCAACCTTTCCGCATCGCCTCAAACCACCACGCTCGATCTCTCCGCCCTCATAGGCCGCACCGTGGAAGAGCTCTCCAGTCTGTCTACCTTTCCGCCCATCGCCGAAGGCGCCTACCCGATCATGCTCGGGCCCTACGGCTATTATTGGCTGCTGCTCAAGCCCGTGCGACCCTTCGCGGGCGTCAGCACCCGGCCGGAAAGGATCCTCAGGATGAAGCAGTCCGACTGGGCCGAAGTGCTGCAAGGTCAAGGCAAGGAAGCCTTAGAGCGGGAAATCCTCCCGGCCTGGCTGCCCACCCGCCGCTGGTTCGGAGGCAAGGGCCGCAGTATCGTAAGCGCCGCGGTTATGGATCGCGTTTTCCCGCCGGGCGCGGGCGACCCCGGCGCCGGGAACGCGACCGGCGCCGACTGGGCCCTGGCCTTCATCCGCGTGGATTACGCCGACGGGCCTCCCGAAGGCTATCTGCTGCCCCTGGCGCGGGCCCAGGGCCAAGCCGCCGAGGAAGTGCGCCGCGAGCATGCCGGCGCCATCCTAACCGAGCTCGCCGACGGCGCCGTATCCGTCCTCTACGAAGGCATCTACCATGGCGGCTTCCGCGCCGCCATGCGCCGCATGATCGCCGGGAACTACTCCTGGCACGGCCTCACGGGCATCCTGCGCGGCCATTCCCGCCAGGAAGCCTTCGCCGGCCTGGAACCGGACGACGAAACCTCCCGCGTCCTCTCCGCCGAGCAGAGCAACAGCTCCGTCATTTTCCCCGGTCGGCACTTTGTGAAGTTCCTGCGCCGCCTGGAAGAAGGGGAAAACCCCGATCTCGAGCTCCTCCGCTTTTTCGAAGAGCACACCAACTTCCGCCGCGTGCCTCCCTACGCCGGCCATCTGGAATTCGCGTCGGGAGCGGGCGGCACCTATACCTTGGCCATCGCCGAAGGCCTCATCGAGAACCAGGGCGACGCCTGGTCCTTCGCCCTCAAGTTGGCCGCCGATCATTTGCGCCGCGTCCTCAAGCCCGGCGCCCCCGCTTCGGATGAGGCTTCGGTAAACGCCCTGGACGCGCGCGCGGCCAATTTCGCCGGGCTCCTGGGCCATCGTACCGCCGAGATGCACCTGGCCCTGGCTTCACGCTCCGATCTCCCCACCTTCGCTCCCGAGCCCTTCTCGCGCCTGTATCAACGATCGCTCTACCAAAGCATGCGCAATCAAGCGGCCCGCATCTTCGAGCGCTTATCCAAAGGCTTGTCCCGCCTGCCCCGGGAGCGCGCCGAACTGGGCCGGCGCGTTTTGGAGGCCCGCCCCAAGGTGATGGCCGCCTACGCGGGCCTGTTGGACCACTTGATTCCTACGGTTAAGATCCGCGTGCATGGGGACTACCATCTGGGCCAAGTGCTCATGACCGGGGACGACGTGCTCATCCTCGACTTTGAAGGCGAGCCCGCCCGCTCGCTCTCGGAACGGAAGCTGAAACGTTCGCCCTGGAAGGACGTAGCCGGCATGTTACGCTCCTTCCACTACGCCGTCCATTCCGCCTGGCCGAAGGAGGAAGCCCAAGGCCCCGAAGCCAAGGCTATGGCCGAAGCCCGCGCGGAGAAATGGCCCCAGGCGATGGCGGAGGTTTTCGTGCAGGCCTATCTGGAGACCGCAAAGGACGCGTCCTTCATACCCGTAGGAGCGGATAGGGATATCCTGCTTAAGGCGTACCTGATGGAAAAAGCCGTGTATGAATTGGGCTACGAGCTGAATAACCGGCCGGATTGGGCCCACATCCCCATGGCGGGGATATTGAGGTTGGCGGAGGGCCCTTAGGTCCGTGTCCGTTTCCCCCGGCGACCGGAGAGGAAAACCATAATAAGTGATTACTTTTAACTTCGGTTATCCCGTAAATTATTTTGGAGCGCCTGGCATAAATGAAAATCCCGGTATCGGCGGTACTCTTTACCTTGCTATGGAACGGCTGCCTTTTTAGCCAGGATTCGAAAGAGAACGCGATGGACGGGGAATGGAAAACGGTTTCCTATACCGGTCGGTACTTCGAGAACAATGACACGTCGGCTTCGAGGGCCCTGACTGATCAGGAATGGAAGATCATTAATCATGATCCCGAATGGTATTCGAATATCCGGTTTTTCGAATTCGAGAATTCCACGTTTCATATGGGGCAAATCGATAGTACGGATTCCGCCTCGAGCAAGGTTAAGAGTCTCAATGGGGATTACAGGATTTATGATACCGGTCTGTTCCTGAATTTTCACGAATATCCCGATGGTTCCGTATCCTCCGAGACCTACCCGGTAGAACTCAAATCGGATTCCATAAGCATTTTCCTCTGTTACGTGAGTTTTTCGGATTCTTCTTCGAGTATCTATGCGCGCTTTTACGGTAAATGTCCTCCGGCGATCGAATCGGTTATTCCGCCGAAGAAATCCTTGGAGTTCGCCATTTCGATCAAAAAGGAAATCCGGTAAGAATACGCTTTCCATCCCGACCGGGATAAATGGCCCGGGTCACCCGATGCGCTCATTATGAAATGATGGAGAAAAGACCGTGCTATACGTGACCGTTAAACTTTTCGGACGAACCGGTAAGCGATGCGAGTTCAGGGACTATGAGGCCAAAGCCCTGGATATTTTCCGCAAACATGGCGGGGAAATAATGGTAGCTTACTCGCCGGCATTCGATAAAAACCAGGTTGATAGGCCCGATGAAATCCAGGTCTTGAAAATACCCGACCGATCCGCGTTCGAAGAATTCCTGAACGATCCGGAGCGAATCAAAATGGCCGGGGAACGCGACGGGGTAATCAGGAAAACGGAAATTTATATTTCCGAGGAGATCATCAGCTATTAAGGCAGGAAGTATTCCAATGCCGGACATCAATCCCGATAAGAAAATCCCGGCCCCCGACAATACCGCCGTCCGTGTGGCCCTATGGCGGGCCCTGCACGTGGAAGCCGATTCGGCGCCGCACGTTTTCGAGGATACGGTCGGTTTGCGGATCGCCGCTCCCGAGGAGGGCTGGCGGAACCGGCCGGACATGAGCCCCTTCACGAAACCCTTTCGCGCATCCATCTTGGCCCGGGCCCGCTTCATCGAAGACCTCGTTTCGGAACAGGCCGCCCGCGGCGTCGGGCAGTACGTCATTCTCGGGGCGGGCCTGGATACCTTCGCCCAACGTCGCCCGGAGCTAGCTTCCCGTCTGTTCGTGTTCGAAATCGATCAGCCAGGCCCCCAGGCTTGGAAGCGCCAGAGGCTTACCGATCTCGGCCTTGGCCTCCCCGCTTTCCTACGCCTTGTTCCCGTCGATTTCGAAGCCGGCGATTCGTGGCGGGATCGCCTGGCGGCGGCGGGCTTCGACGGCAAGCGGCCGGCCATCGTGGCTTCCACCGGCGTCAGCATGTACCTGACCAAGGAGTCGGTGACGGCTACGTTACGCCAGATCGCATTCTTCGCTCCCGGGTCCACCCTCGCCATGTCTTTCTTGCTGCCCATCGAGCTGATCGATCCCGAGATCCGTACGGGGATGGAGCGGGCGGTAGAGGGCGCGCGCGCCAGCGGAACGCCTTTCCTGAGTTTCTTCACGGCGGCGGAAATGGTCGCCTTGGCCCGGGAGGCCGGCTTTAAAGAAGCCCGGCACGTATCCTCCGCCTCCCTGGCGGAGCGTTACTTCGCAGGTCGGACGGACGGCTTGCGTCCGCCCAACCATGCCGAAGAACTCCTGGTCGCGACGACTTAAGGATATCCCGAGTCGCGCATCCTTAACGTCTTTTTGGCTCCTTCTCTTTAGTCCGTATCCAGCCGTGCCTGGGCGGCCAAGCCAAGCTTCTTCAGCAAGCCCACCAAGGCCGTCCGCTCCTTCACGTTCAGTCCATCGGCGGCGGTTTCCATCCTGTCGGCGTGGGCCCCGAAGGCTGCGCGGATGAGGCTATTCCCTTTGGCGGTGAGTTGGACGATCCGCGAACGGCTGTCCTCGCGATTGACCTCGCGGGACACCAGGCCCCGCGCCTGCAAGCGATCCACCGCGGTGGTAATGGAACCGCTGGTGAGATCCACTTTGCGCCCGATGTCGTTGACCTTCATCGGGCCTTTGTGCAGTAACATTTCCAGCACCACGAAGTCGGACAAGCCGAGATCGAGCGAGGCGATGCTGTCAGCGGCGTGGCGCTGCATGGAACGGTAGGCCTTCATCAGCACCAGCCAGACATGGGTCCCCGTCGGATCGTTCGTCGGCTTGTCCTGGGACGGTTTCGCCTTCATTTCGTTGCTACCCCTGATCAAAATATACCTTGCACATATCTTGATGTCAAGATATATTGTCTTGACGCCAAGATATAAAAGGCGCCATCCATGGAGGAATCGATTATGGCCAAGACCATCCTGATAACCGGGGCTACGGGTAACATCTCATCGGGCATCCTGAACAATCTGATGAACTCCGGGCACAAGCTGCGGGGCCTGGTCCGCAATCCGGAAAAGGCGGACGCGCTCAAGAAGCAGGGCGTCGACGTCCGCATCGGGGATCTGGAAAAGCCCTGGACCTTGGGGCCCGCCTTCGAAGGCGCGGATACGGTATGGCTGCTGACGCCTGGCGGCGCGCGGGCTCCGGAGCAAACTTCCAACGGACTTTGGGCGGCCAAACAAGCGGGCGCGGAGCATGTCGTGCGAATGTCCGCCGTAGGCGCGGCCTTCAATGCGCCGACCATCAATAGCCGCCTGCATGCCCTGTCAGACGCGGAAGTGGCCGCCTCGGGAATCCCGTATACCATCTTGAAGCCGCATTTCTTCGCGCAGAACCTGTTGATGATGGCGGCCGGGAGCATCGCGAAGGAAGGCGCCATGTATCTGGCTTTGGGGGAGGGAAGGCTCGGCATCATCGATTCCCGGGACATCAGTGATTTCGCCGCGCATGTCCTGACCCATACCGGGCATGAGGGTAAAACCTACACCCTGACCGGACCCGCGTCGTTGAACATGCATCAGGTCGCCGAAGCCATGGGCAAGGGGCTCGGGAAGCCGGTGAAATACATCCCCATCCCGTGGGAGGCCGCGCAGCAGGCGATGACACAGATGGGAATGGATATGTGGACGATCAATTTCCTGGGCGATTACATGAAAGCGTATAGCGCTAACTGGGGAGACATCGCCAATGGGGAGTTCCAAGCCGTAACCGGAAAGGCGCCACGCAGCATGGAGCAATTCGCCCGGGACTTCGCCGGCGCTTTCGGCAAGTAATAAGAACGGGCTTTCCTTTTCGATTGACACCTGCCCATAAGTGCAGTATGTTTTGGCGAACATCGTCCTTCGAAAGGGAAAGCCATGATCGCTCGTATGACTGCCAACGCCACCCCGGTTCTCCTCCTCTCCTCCAGGCTCGGTTTGGTTTCGGTGCCGGACCTGGACTTGGGTTCGCTTTCCCGGGAGGAGGAGATCGATCGCAATACCGTTCGCGAATGCCTGCAATCATTGGGTGAAAACATGGGCCTTACCCTGCTGGCCCGCGGCGAGGCCTTCCCCGGATCGCCGGCTCTCCCTGAATCCGGAGAAGCTGAATCGGAGGCGGAGTTTCCCGACGCCGCGGTGCGGAAATCCTTAGAAGGCTTGGATGCGGTTTGGCTTGAGGACGACGAGCCGGTCGCTTGTTTCGTAGTCGAGAGCGGCTTCGCGGGTTGGGAGGGGATTCGCCGCTTGGCCGATCTAGTGGCCTTGCATCCGAAGCTGAAGGCGCCCCTTTACGCCGTAACCTTGGCGTCCCTCAAGCCGGCCCTCTTGGCGGAAGTGCAACGTCCCGCCTTGTGCCTGCCTAAGAAACCGCTTTCCGAAAGGCTGCGCCTGCTCGATTGGGATCGGTTACGCACGGAGGCAGAGCAACTCGGAGAGCGCGTCCGATATCTGAAACCTGAATTCGTGGAAGGGATTTCCGAGCCCGTAGTCGCTCCGAAGGTTTAAATCCTTCGAGAGGGGATGGCTGGAAAAAGAGAAGAAGGGGAAGGAAGGTCCCTGCCGCCAGAGGCGGCAGGGACAATAGGATTTAGAACCGGCCGCGTCCGCCGCCGCCGCCACCGCCCTGGCGTCCGCCGCCATAGCCACCGCCGCCGCCGCCTCCGCCACCGCGGGGACGTTCTTCGGCTTCGTTGACCTTCACGGCGCGTCCGTCGATCATCTGACCGTTCAGTTGCGCAATGGCCGCGCTAGCGGCTTGGTCCGTGGCCATCGTTACGAAAGCGAAGCCGCGGGGTTGTCCCGTTTCGCGATCGGTCGGAATGGCGATTTCCTTTACTTCTCCGGCAGAGGAGAAGGCCTCGTGGAGGCTTTCTTGTGATGTATTGTAGGACAGGTTGCCTACGTAGAGACGATTACCCATAATGATACGACGCTTTCTGTGCTCCGTGCCGAATGGCTTTCATAAGGACCGAGAATGCAGTCCCTGATTGGAGCCCCTAAAGGATAGGTTGTTTTACGGGTTTCACCAACAAAAAGAGTTTTTACCCCCTATTTCGGGAAATTTGGGCGTGGATCACCCTCCCGCGGAGATCAAACCCCTTCCTAAGAGGGGCTTTTCCCGGTCCCGACCGGGTCCGGGACCTGTTTACCACCGCAACGGTCCCCCCGGCGTTCGCGGATATGAAGGCCTCGCCGGTAAAGGACGGGCCGCCTGCGGATGCGGAAACCACCACCGAATGGTTCAGGCCGTTCAATCCCGTTGAGTCTTCCCAAAGCCCGGCATTCGCGAGGCGGATCGAGTACTCCGGTCGATTACGCAATCGCGGCGCGGGGTCCGGCAGGTTGAGGAAGATCCGGTACCTTCCCGGAGGCATGCCGGTAGGTATCGCGCCGGTTACCCCCAGCGGCACGGTATCGCCCGCGCCCCATCGCCTGGGATCGTTCTTCAGCGGCAAGGCGTAGCGCGCTTTCGTCTTTTCCTCGCGTAGGACCAACTCCAGTCCGCGCGGATTGAAGGCTTTCCCCCAGCCTCCGTTGGCCAGGCGTAGGGAGACTTGCAAGCCGCCGCCGGGACGGACGCTGTCCTGGATGTCCGAACTCAACAGCACGAAGCGATACCCGAGGTGCGTCTGGATTTCCGGATAGCACCCCGCTTGCTTCCAACCGCTCAGTACGTCGGGATGGTATCCCATGTTGAGCATATCCCAGCGCATCCTGCGCAAATCCTGCAGCATGGCGGCGCATTGCGCGAAGGGCCCGGGGTTGCAGGTTTCCCCCTCTTGCGGGACGAATCGGTTATCCAGGCTCAGGAAGTTTTTCTCGGCTTCGAGGGCGTTGTCGGTGTAGGTGCCGAAGTCGTCTTGCGATGCGCCCAGGCAATCGTTATGGGCGCCCACGCGGGAACGCGGACTGCCGTCGAAAGCGTCGTCCGGGCCCAAGGGCAGATCGCTTCCCAGGGCGCCGCGCTTGTAGAAGTTGCAACGCACGGCCACCATGCGTTCGGCCGGCAGGGCGGAAAGCAGCTTGAGCAGCACGGCCTTGCGGCTCGCGTCGTTCTCGAGACCATTGGTGGAGCTGTGCCATTCCCCCCATGCGCCGATGAAACCCGCTTCCACCAAGGCGAGGATGTCGGCATGGGCGGCCAAGACGGGAGCCAACTGATCGATATGCGACAGGATGCGATCGAGCGAAGCATCCGGTTGCCCCTGATCCGAGTTATAGGCGAAGCGGACGATGACCTTGAGGCCGGCATCGCGGACCCATCCCAGTTGCTTATCCAATTGGATCAGGAAGGAGGCGGGCAGGGGGACGTTCCGATAGGCATCCAGTTGGAAGTTGCTCCGGATGACGCTGGCTTTTTGGACGCGGCGGATATCCCGGAGGCCATCTTGGGTGATGCCGTCATCGGGGAAAAAGAAACCGCGTTCGGGATTGATGAAGTCTTCCGTCGTCTGATCGTAAACCAAGTGCGTTGCCGAGGCCGCCTTCGCCTGGCCGAATCCGGAAGCGGCCGGAGCGGCGATGATGATGGCCGTAGTCGTGGCGGCCAGGGCGTGGAAACGCCCGGAAGAGCGAAAGGGCATTTAGGATTTCCGGTAACGGGTACGGCATCATTGTAGGGCGGGGGCTTCGGCGATTAAAGGATCGCGTCGGGGGCGATTCACCAAAAAACTGAAAGAGTTGAGGCCGGCTCAAAGACTGGAAATCGGTCTATCCGGCCACCCACGTTCAAAACGGAGGATGAGCGTCAAATAGGGCTCTTTGGGGGCGGGGAATGGGCGTTATATTAGCCAGCACGAAGAGGGAGACATTATGAATCGCTTAGGATATTTGGCGGCGTCCATCGTGGCGGCTTTGTCGGCAACCGGGTTCGCCCAGACGACGACAACCTTGAGTCTCCAGGTTTCGGGGGCCACCCACAGCACGGTCATCCACGTGCCCGCGGGAATCGATAAACCGCCGGTCGTGTTCTTCATCCATGGCGCTACCGGAAGCGGCTCGGGTTTCGCCAACGATACCAAGGGGAATACCACCGCGGATCGGGAAAAGTTCATCGCGGTCTATCCCAGCGCGGACAGCAAGGGCGGATCGGGAACTTGGGCGGACATGCAGGGCACCACCAATTTCCCCTTCTTCTTCGCCATCCTGGATACCCTGGACGCCCGGTATAAGATCGATCGGAACCGGATCTATATGACCGGATTTTCCCAGGGGGGGTTCATCAGCTATGCCGCCGCTTGCTTCTACTCGGACAAGTTCGCCGCGGTGGCTCCCGTCTCCGGCCATTCCGGCACCTCATGCAGCATTAAGCGTCCCGTCCCGGTGTTCTCCACCTTCGGTTCCGCGGAAGGGGCCGCGAGTTTCAAGCCCGATCTGGATACCTGGCTGAAGCTGGATAAATGCCCCACCACCGCGACCACCATCAAACCGTACCCGGCTTCCAGCGCTAACTCCAAAGCCGTGCGGGAGACATTCGCTCCTTGCGACCAGAACACGACGGTGATCCTGGATACCATCATCGGCGAGGGCCATCAATGGCCCGCCGCTTCGAGCCTCAACCAGTCCGACGAGGTATGGGCCTTCTTCAAGCAGTACTCCCTGGGCGGAACGGCGTTCGCCCATCCGCAACGGGTAGCCCAGTCCCGCGAACCGTTCACGGTCTCCTACGCGGCGGGCATCGTCAGCGTAGGCGGGGTGGGGGGAAATTCCCGCGTGCAGGTGACCGATACCAAGGGCAAGTTGGTCGCGACCCCGGTCCTGACGCAAAACCAATTTTCCTTTAAGAACAAGCCGAGCGGGGTGTATTTGGTCAAAGCCCGTGGCAGCGCCGGGTTGTTTGTTTCGAAATTCATCGTCCCCTGATTTGCCCCTCACCGTATGCCCGACTCGTCTCGGTGATCCCGATCACCGGGCCGGAGCGCGGTAGGACATAGCTTTCCGGGTCATGTTGCTATTCTTTGCACCCGGAGGTCCACATGCAGTCCCATCGTTTGGCTTGGGTGGTAGCCTTGACGGCCTTGGCCCTGGGGTCGGCTTGGGCCGATCCCGTCGCTCCTGACAGCGCACCTCAGGCGATCCATCCCCAGTCCGGTCAGGTGAACGTTGCCCTGGATGCGTCGGGCGGCGTTACCGTAGAATGGGATTCGGTCCCGAGGGCCTTGGCCTATGAGTTGCAGGTCGGCAGCCCGACCTTTGGTTTTATCATTCCCCTATTTACTGTCCAAGGGCCCTTCACAACTTTTACCGTGCCCCATCTCCAGAGAGGCATCGGCTACATATGGCAGGTGCGAGGCAAGAACGCAGGCGGCGACGGCCCTTGGTCCCAGACCCTTACCTTTAGCACCGAGCCTTTGAAGCCTCCGGAATTGGTTTCGCCTGCGCTCACGAACATCGCGCCCAAGCCCTCGGTCCGGTTCGCATGGACGGAACCGAATCCGCCGGCATTTCCTGCGAGCGCGCCTTTCCCTACGGCCGGAGGATATACCTACCAATTGCAGGTATGCACCGACCCCGCGTTCCCGCTTTCCGCGTTTCCCCCGATGCCCGGTTTCCCGCCCCTGCCCCCCTATGTCATCGACATGACCATTGCCGCCCCTTTCCTAACGGAGAACATCGATACCGCCATGACCGGATTCTCTTACGGCAAAACCTATTACTGGCGAGTTAAGACGGCGATCGGTAATACCGCGGGTAGCGAGTGGTCCATGGCGAGGGCCTTCACGACTTCGCCGCCTCCGCCGTCCACCATCACCTTTTTGAATCCCGCGCCCGGGGCCGTCGACGTCCCCGCTTCGCCCACCTTGAAATGGACCGATACGAATCGGCCGATCATTCCCGGTACCTCCGGGACAGGGGGAACCTTGGCTCCCTATTGGCTGCGCTTGGCGACCGACTCCACCTTCCCGGACTCCCCGGTTCCGATCCCCGCAATGAATCTTCCCCCCACTGCACCCTATCTGATTAATGAATCGCTCTATGACACCACGAGGGTCGTGACCCCGGCTCTCCTTCCGGGCACGAAATACTATTGGCGGGTTATGGTTCCGGTAATTTACGGCGGGGATGAATCCTTTGCTTCCGGCTCGTTCACTGTCATGCCCCTTCCGCCGGAGATGCCGGTTACGATCGCTCCGGCGGCTGGCGCCAGCGATGTACCGCTGACGGGACCTCTGCAATGGGGCGCGGCCGAGAGGGCGAAGCTATATCGTTGCCAGATTGGAACGAACGCGGCTTTCAGCGATCCGGCGACCTTCACCGAGAATACGACCGCGGGACTTTCCCTTGAGCTGAACTTGCTCCCTTCCCAAGTCTATTACTGGCGCGTGCGTGCGGAGAACGGCGGGGGCAACAGCGGTTACAGCCAGGTCGGCCGATTTCTGACCTTGACTCCTCCGCCGGTTCCGGGCGCGCCCATCGCCGTGGCTCCGTCGGGCGCGATCAATATTCCGCTAACCCCGATCTTGATCTGGCGTTCGACGGATTTGGCCCTTACCTATTCGGCGCAGCTGGATACCAATCCGGGATTGGCGGCTCCCTTGCTTTCGCGGACGGGCCTCGCCGACACGACCCTTGCGATCGGGCCCTTGGATAGGGCTAAGACCTACTATTGGCGCGTCGCCGCGGCCAATGCCCAAGGCGCTGGAGCCTGGTCCACGGTTTCGTCCTTCGCCACCTTGCCAAAGCCGCCTGCAAGCCCGATCCTATTGGCCCCGGACAGCAACGCGGTGAACCTGCCTGATACCCTCGCCTTGATCTGCCGTTCGGTACCGGGCGCGGAGGGCTACGCTTTCAAGCTCGCCAAGATCGTAAACAAGGCGAACGGACCCGAATTGGTGATCGTGGATAGCGCGGCCGGGCCGGATACGGCCCATGTATTCGGGCCGCTGGAGAAAGGCACGACCTACCTCTGGAGCGCTTTGGCCAGGAACGCCGGCGGAGTCTCCATCTCCAACTCGACCCGCGCCTTCGGAACGCTTCCGGAGCTTCCCTCCGGGGTAACCTTGGTGTTTCCCTCCCGCGGGGACACCGTGACCGGGGACAGCTTGATAGCCCGCTGGCATTCCGCGGGGCCGACGGCGGGCCGCTACCGGGTCCAAGTCGCCTACGATAGCGCTTTCGTTTCGCCCATCGGCGACAGCCTGATCCTGGATACCTTGAAGCCCATCACCTTCGCCGCGGGCAATGGCCGGTATTGGTGGCGGGTGCAGGCCTGGAACGCCGCCGGATGGGGACCCTATGGCGAAGCCTACTGGTTCCAGGTGGACAATCCCACGACAGGGCTGGCCGGAAGCTTACGGATTACGCCCGGCTTCGGAGGGGGCGGCGCGATCCTGCGCTATGCCTTAGCCGATGCGTCCCGGGTGACGATTTCGCTTTTCGACGTGCAAGGCCGCGATCGCGGCCGGCCATTGGATGGAATCCAAGCGGCCGGTCCCCATACGCTTTCGCTGGAAGGTAGCTCTGCCACCCATGGTTGGTACCTGTTGCGCTTCGAGGCGAAAGCGACGCGTAACCCATCGGCGCCGGGAACATTCAGAAAAGAATTGCCGGTTTTCTTGGGGCATTGAGCAAAGTGGGGCGATGTCCCTTACCGCTTGACCCGCTTGGCAACGGGGTTCGCCGGTTCTTCCACCAATAATCGTAGCCGTTCAATCGCCTTATCCCAACCCGCGGAGACCGCATCGAGATAGGCGCGCGCATCCTCGATCCGTCGCGGCTCGAGGGCGAAGAGGACTTCGCGACCGAGTTTTTCGTGCTTGACCAGACCGGCGGATTCGAGGACGCGAAGATGCTTCACGACGGCTTGGCGCGTAACTGGCGCGCGCTCGGCGAGGGAGGTGGCCGAGAGCGGTCCCGCGCCCAACCGGCGTAAGAGCTCCAGCCGGGTCCCATCCCCGAGCGCGGAAAAAACGCCCGCGGCCCCCGGCTCAACCTTCGACATGCTTCCGCAAATTCTCCGCCTGGGCGGCCCAGCCGCCCTGGTTCATAAGGAATGCGCGTTCGCGGCGATGCGCGGGTATCCTGTCGAAGCCCGATTCCACGATGGTCAAAAGCGTACCCCCCGCCATCGGCTCGAGGCGGAACTCGACGAGGGTTTTTTCTTCCCGTTCGGGGTCGGCTTCGGCGTCGATGCCGAAGGGCGTCCAGAGGAAGCTGAAGTATTTCTCCGGCTCGATCTTCTGGATGATTCCGAATACAGCATGCGGCCCGGGGAGTTTGATCTTCGCGGGTTTTACGCCCGATTTCCTTTGCGCCTCCATGATCATCTCTTCGTTGAAATCGCCGCGCCATGTGCCCTTGATCGTCCGTCCGGGCGCGAACCCGCCTTCCAGTTCCACCCCGAACCATTTTCCGAATTCGCCCGGGTCGGAAATCGCCTTCCATACCCTGGCTATAGGAGCTCGCAATTCCACCCGCTTTTCTATCCGATCCATTTCCATCATGTGCAACCTCCTGGTTGCACTCAATATAATCTTGTTTCGATCCCGGGAAAAGCGGGCCGGGCGCCGTTCGGTCCGGAAAATTAGTTTTAGGCATTCAAATCGGATCCGGGCGCGACGCCCGGGAGGAGGAACATGGCTTCGAATGCAGGGAAAATCATCCCGCACCTTTGGTATGACAAGGAGGCCAAGCAAGCCGCGGCCTTCTATGCCTCGGTATTCCCCCAGTCCAAGGTTTTGCACGTAACCGACTTGGAGGGGACGCCCTCCGGCGACGTGGACGTGGTTTCCTTCGAAGTTTGGGGGCAACGGTTCGCGGCCATCAGCGCGGGGCCGCTCTTCAAATTCAACCCTTCCATTTCCTTCATGGTGAATTTCGATCCGCTCCTTTTCGGGCAGGGCGCTTCCGCGGCGCAAGAAGCGCGGAAATCCTTGGATTCGATTTGGGGCAAGCTCGGAGAAGGGGGAAAGGTGCTGATGCCTTTGGATAAATATCCCTTCAGCGAGCGTTACGGGTGGATCCAGGATCGCTTCGGCCTATCGTGGCAATTGATCCTGACCAATCCCCAAGGCGATCCCCGTCCGCCCGTCATTCCCTGCCTGATGTTCGCCGACGCGAACAACGGGAAGGCGGAGGCGGCGATAGAATCGTATCTGTCGATCTTCCGGAACGCGAAGCCGGGCGTGCTTCACCGCTACGGCCCCGGCATGCCGAATCGGGAAGGGGCCGTCATGTTCGCGGATTTCATGCTGGAGAATAGCTGGTTCGCGGCGATGGACGGCGGTTTGCAGCATGGTTTCGGTTTCAACGAAGCGGTGTCCTTGATGGTGTCTTGCGATACCCAGGCGGAGATCGATCATTATTGGGGCAAGCTTTCGGCGGTGCCGGAAGCCGAACAATGCGGATGGCTGAAAGATCGCTTCGGCGTTTCATGGCAGATCGTTCCTTCGGCCATGGACGACATGATGCGGAACGGGAGCCGGGAACAAATTGGCCGGGTGACCCAGGCCTTCCTCAAGATGAAGAAGTTCGATCTCGCGGCGCTTAAACGGGCCTACGCCTGAGATTTCGGCCCACGCGGCCTCGAATGGGAAAACTTATAGGCAAATCGCCGGGGACGAAATAGTTTGGGGACGGCCGATGTAGGCACGGGAACGAACGGAATATGATGATTTCGATGATGAATAAAGCGCGACTTTCATTGACGGTATTATTGCTAGGCTTCGCCGCGGTTTTCGCCGATCAGTCGCAGCCTTGGAACAACCCGAGCGGCGGATCGCTACCCACCGGCTGCCAGCATCTGACCTACTATAGCCCGGCCAACAAGACCACCATCGGGTACGTCATCTACCTCCCTCCGGATTACAATAGTAACGCCACGGCGCGCTACCCCGTCGTTTATTCCCTCCACGGCATGGGCGGGAACGAATGGGGCAATGTGCCCTACGCGCCGGTATTGCAATCGAAGATCCTTTCCAAGGAAATCAATCCCATGATCATGGTTTTCGTTTCCGGTAGGGGGAATACCTTCTACGCGGATTCGAAGGACGGCGCCGTCAAATGCGAGACCAGCATCGTCAACGAATTGATCCCGCATATCGACTCCCTGTTCCGGACCCTGCCGGACCGTGGCCATCGCGCCGTCAACGGCATTTCCATGGGAGGCTTCGGCGCCTTGATGTTGGCGATGAAACATTTCGAATTGTTCGGGCACGTCTGTTCCGACATCGCCGCGCTCGTAAATTGGGATACCTTGAGCGCCCAGCAATTCGATCAATCCATCCCGAAGGGTATTTTCGGCTCCGATTCCAACTACTTCAATAGCAACTACTATCCGCCCACCTTCGTGAAGAAGAACGCAGATACCCTGAAGGCGCTCGGCATGACCGTGCATATGGCGGACAACCCGCAGGACACGCCCATGGGCCCGCTTTACAGCTACAACCTGTCGATGCGGAACCTTCTGAAGAGCAAAGGCATTCCCGTGGAATTCGATTCCGCGGCGGGAGTCGGGCACTCCGCGGATTTTTCCGGCGCTTCGGGCATCGCCATCTTGAAGTTCCACTCCGCCGCATTCGCCGCGGCCCCCGTTACCTCGGTCTTCGCGAACCCGTCGCTACGGTTCGGAAGCGCGCCCGCCTTCGGGAGAATGAACGGGATTCGGACACTTGCGATCCCGGCGCAATGGCATGGGGCATCCGAGGAGGTGGTGGTTTATTCGCTGTATGGACGGGACTTGGGACGACAGAACATCCAAGGCGCGGATGCGCTCGATGGCGCCGAATTGGGAAAGCGGTTCGGCTCCAACGTCCTCATCATCAAGCCCGTCGGAAAATCAGAATGACTATAAATCCTGGCCCTTCGTCTCCCTAGCGAAAAACAGGGCCAACAAGGTGATGGCCGCCGCCGCCGCCAGGTAATATCCCACGAAGGGAAGGCCGAAACGGGTGGCCAGCCAGGTCGCCGCGTAGGGCGCCAAGGACGCCCCGAATATCCCCGCCAAGTTAAAGGTCAGCGAGGCTCCCGTGTATCGTACGCGGGTGGGGAAGAGCTCCGAGAGCATCGCGCCCAAGGGGCCGTAGCACAGGCCCATCAGGGCCAATCCCAGGCACAACGACAACAGGACCAAGGGCGTCCGGCCCGATCCGAATAAGGCCCCGAAGCCCAGGCCGAACAGGATGATGGCCCCCATGACGGCCATTTGCGTGCTCCGACGCCCGAAGCGATCGGCCAACCAGGCGGCGATGGGGATGGTCAGCCCGAAGAAAACCACCCCGAACATCTGCATCAGCAGAAAAGAGCCGCGCGGATAGCCCAAGGACTTGGTGCCCCAAGCCAAGGTGAACACGGTCATCAGGTAGAAGTCCACGAATACGGTCAAGGCCAGCATGGTTCCCAGGACGATGAGCGGCCCGTGCGAGCGGAAGACCTCCAGCAGGGGAACGCCCGCGCGCTCTTGCTTTTCCAGGGCCTTACGAAACACGGGCGTTTCCTCCAGGCGCAGGCGCACGTAGAGGCCGACCCAGACCAGCAACGCGCTGGCCAGGAAAGGGATGCGCCAGCCGAAAGAGAAGAATTGCGCGTCGGTGAGAAAGCGGCTCAAGAGCAGGAAAGATCCGTTCGACAGGATGAATCCGATGGGCGCGCCCAGCTGCGGGAACATCCCGTACCATGCGCGTTTCCCCGGCGGGGCGTTCTCGGTGGCCAAAAGCACGGCGCCGCCCCATTCGCCTCCCAGGCCCAGGCCTTGCCCCAGCCGGCACAGCGACAGCAACAGGGGGGCCCATACCCCGATGCGATCGTAACCGGGCAATAGGCCGATGGCGATGGTCGAAAGGCCCATGGTCAAGAGGGCCGCCACCAAGGTGGCCTTACGGCCTACGCGATCCCCGAAATGGCCGAACACGGCGGAACCGACGGGGCGGGCGAAGAAGGCCAAGGCGAAGGTGGCCAGCGATTGCAAGGTCGCGGAAGCGGGATCGGATTTGGGGAAGAAGAGGTGGGGGAAGACTAGCACGGCGGCGGTGGCATAGATGTAGAAGTCGAAGAATTCGATGGCCGTGCCGATGAGGCTGGCGAAAAGGATATGCGCAGTGGAGTTGGAACGGGAGGGCATGGCTAAAGGATAGGAAAGCCACGCTGCGGGGCGCGGCGACCTGCCGCTACGTAAGCTGGCCGGAACCAGCCACGTAAACCGACCGGAAACCTTACGGCGTAGCCGGAACGAATCCGGTTACCTGCCTACCGGGGACCGTATAGTGTTTCCCCTTCCGGTCCTGGGCAAAGATGCCGCTGCGCCAGGGCCGCAAGGCGGGCTCCGCGGTTCGGACACCCGGCCCGCCCAAGGCCCGAGGCCGCACGGCCGCGTCTTCCGGCGCGGTCTTCAAGGCATAGAGCCCGCCCCAATTCGCGGAGTAGACGATGCCGTTGACCGTGTCGCAGAACATTTCGAAGGGCTCTTGGGCGGAGAAGGTTTGCGCTCCCTTGCGGTAGGAAGACCAATTCATCCCGTCCGTTTCGGGGGAGACGAAGAACGGGCGCGCATCTCCGACGCCGGCGGTGTACAGGGTTTTACCGTCCCCGGTGATGCCCATGTACCAACTGTAATCCAGCCCGGTCGTAACTTGGGCCCAGGTTTTCCCGCCGTCGGTACTGCGCGTGGGATACTGGTATCCTCCGGAGTACAGGACGCCGGATTTGGAACAATAAATCTGGTTGCCGCCATGGGTCATCTGCTTGTCGTATGCCAGGCTCCAGCTCGAGCCGCCATCGCTGGTGCGGAAGAAGCCGCCTTGCTGGGCGGTGAAGAGCCAGGTCTTGGCGTCGCCGATCCCGAAGGCGGGGTAATCGAGGAAGAAGACGGCCATGCCGTAACCTCCGGCCGAGCCCGCCGGGGGATTATGCGCCGCCCAAGTGTCCCCGCCATCCTCGGTTTCCAATACGCCGGCATTGTTGCCCGTCTTCCAGGGGGAATGGTAGCTGACGAGTACGTGCTTGAAATTCCCGGGTTCCACCGATAAGGAATAAAGATCCTGGGTCCCCACGGGATCGGCGCTGGCCGCCACGAATCCGGCCGGCTTGCTCCACGTCTCGCCTCCGTCATGGGAGGTCCAGAATCCCTGGGTGTTCCCGCGTACCCCATCGACGGCGTACAGATGTTTGGAGTCGGCGGGATCGATCGCGATGTGCAAGGGTTCATCCAGATCGCCGACGCGTTTCCAAGTCGAGCCGCCGTCGGTGGATTTATACAGGCCGACAGGCTTGGCGATATCGAAGGCGCAAACGCAGAGGTAGAGCACCGAAGGGTCGTTGGGATCGATGGCCATCCCTTGGCAGAAGATATTGTCGGAAAGCTTGACTTGGGCGGCGGCGGGG